>JBOGGB010000413.1:0-8841 GCA_050743605.1 Acidimicrobiales bacterium | reverse complement strand
GCCTCGTCCACCGCACGCCGAGGGGACGCGCGCCGACCGCACGGGCGTGGGCGCATCTGGGCGCCGCGCCGCCCGAGCCCGGCTTGTTCTGACCGGCGTCGGCGAGCTCGCGCTCGACCAGTGCGAGCAGCCGCCGACAGATGCCTGCACCGTCTTCGATCGCGAGGGCCGCCGCCTCCCGGGCGTTGCGCCGCCGCCGGGCCTCTCAGCGCACTCTCAGCGCACAGGGACACCCGCGTCCACGGATCCTTCGTGCCCATTGCAAGAAAGAACAGCTCGTACCCAGGGCCGTCGGCGCGCCCCCAGGCCGGACGGGAGGTTGTATCGTGGCCTCCCTGTGCGGGTAATCCAACCCGAAACTTCGTGCCCGAGGGGGTGGTCCATGTGACCGGAGCGCTCTATGCACTGTTCGCAGCGTCTTCGAGCAAGTCCTCGGGCAGCGGCAGCTCGACCTTCATCATCTTCCTCGTCCTGATCGCGGTCGTCGGCTACTTCCTGCTCATCCGTCCGCAGAAGCAGAAGCAGCGGCGCCAGCGCGCCCAGCAGTCGGCGGTCGCGGTGGGCGACGAGGTCCTGACCGTGGGAGGCATCGTCGGCAGGGTGCTCGCGGTCGACGCCGACCGGGTCACGATCCTGACGGGCGGCGAGACGGTGGGCTTCCCGGCCGCCGGCAACGAGCCGACGCGGCTCGTGCTCGTGCGCAACGCGATCTCCCGCAAGCTCGAGCCGCCTTCTCCGGACTCGCCGGACGACTTGCACGACGAGCTCGGGCAGGTGGGCGGCGGCTCGGAGGCTGTCGACGGGCACCTGAACGGCCATAGCGGCACAATCGACGCCCGCTCCCCCGACACTCCCGAGAGCGAAAGCGAGGGCACGAGCCCGTGAGCCCCCCGTCGTCGCGCGCGCAGGCACGACGGCAGCGGTCAATGGTGATCAGCCTGACGATCGTCATCGTGGTCGCGGTCGGCTCGCTCGCCGGGATCCTCGCCGCGCACTGGTCGCCGCGCCTCGGTCTCGACCTCGATGGCGGCCTTTCGGTCGTCTACAAGCCTGCGCACAAGGTGTCCCAGACAGACCTGAACCAGACCGTGACGATCCTCACCGACCGCGTGGACGGCCTGGGGGTGTCCGGAGCGACAGTGGGGACGCAGGGCGGCGACATCATCGTGCAGGTACCGGGCGTCAAGGACGGACGGCAGATCCTCAAGACGATCGGGCAGACCGCCCAGCTCTACTTCCGTCCCGCGCTGTGCGGCGCCCCGGCCTTCGTCGGCAAGTCCTCCAAGACCGCGAAGCCCGAGCACGCCGCGCTCCCGGCCTGTGCGCCCTCGAACGAGCTCACCGAGGCGAACCTCGGCGTCGTCCCGGCGGCTGGCACAACATTCCACGAGAACTCCGTCCCCGTCGACACCGTGCTCGCCGACTACCCCACAACGAAGCCGACACAGGACACAAGGACCAAGACGGTCCTCCTGCCCGAGATCAGCGGTGCCGGGCAGTACACCCGCTACCTCCTCGGCCCGTCCGCCCTCACAGGTCACGCCGTCTCCAAGGCGGTCGCCCAGCAGACACAGCTCGGCCGATGGGTCGTGAACTACACGCTCACGGGGAAGGGCTCCCCCCAGTGGGACGCCCTCGCGTCCAAGTACTTCCACCAGATCATCGCGATCGAGCTCGACGGCAAGGTGTACTCCGCACCGATCATCCAGCCGTCGCAGTCGGCGTTCTCCTCTTTCGACGGCAGGGGCGAGATCTCGGGTCACCTCAGCGAGACACAGGCGAAGACGCTCGCGCTCGCGATGCAGTTCGGCTCCCTGCCTGTGCGCCTGGTCCCCCAGACGACCGAGACGGTCTCGCCGACCCTCGGTCACTCCGCCCTGCTCGCGGGTCTCGGCGCGGGCTTGGCAGGCCTGCTGCTCGTCCTGCTCTACACGATCATCTACTACCGGCTGCTCGGCATCGTCGTGTTCAGCGGGCTCGCGGTGACCGGTGCGCTTCTGTGGGTGATCATCTCGGCTCTCGGCCACACCTCTGTGGCCCCGAGCTTCGACCTCGCGGGGGTCACGGGCATCATCGTGTCGATCGGCATCACGGTCGACTCCTACATCGTCTATTTCGAACGCCTGAAAGACGAGACCCGGGCCGGTCGCACCGTGCGGAGCAGCGTCGACCGCGGATTCGCCAGCGCGTGGCGGACGGTCCTGGCCGCGGACACGGTCTCACTCGGCGCGGCCGTCGTCCTGTTCTTCGTGGCGGTGGGCGAGGTCAAGGGGTTCGCGTTCTTCCTTGGTCTCTCGACCCTGATGGACGTCTTCATGACGTACTTCTTCACCCGGCCGCTCGTGGTGCTGCTGGGCCGTAACGAGCGGCTCGCCGGCGGGGGACGGATGGGCATCGCGAGAGGTCTCGCGCTGCGTTCGGAGTCGGGCCAGGCATGACCTCCGACGACGGGACAAGCGGGGCCGAGGAGCTCGGCGGAGAGGAAATGGACGACGAGGGCGGGCAGCCAGACGCCGGAGGGCCGTCCGCGCCAGACGCGCCCGCCGCGCCCGACGCGCCCGCCGAGTCTGGAGACGACGAGCTCGTCGAGGAGGAGGTGGAGCGGCTCGCGGCGCGGGCACCCAAGCGGCGCGGCGCGCGGCGGGTGGGACCCTTCAGGCGCCTCTACCGGGGCGAGACCTCGTTCGACTTCGTGGGCCGGCGGAAGTGGTGGTTCACCGTCTCGGCGGTCATCATCCTCGCGGGCCTCGCGTCGCTCGGCTTCCGCGGGCTTAATCTGGGTATCACATTCAAGGGTGGCGACGCCTGGACCGTCAAGGCCAACGGCGTCACCCAGACGCAGGCGTTGCACGCGGTCCAGTCGATTGGGCTGAACCAGGCCACGGCCGAGCTGCTCGGGACCGGCAGCGTCCAGACCGTGCGGATCACCGCCGACCTGAACGACCTCAGCACAAGCGCGCGGACGAAGGAAGCCACACGGGTCAGCGCCGCGCTCGCCCGGGTCACCCACCAGAAGGCTACCTCGGTGTCCGTCACAACGGTCGGCCCGACCTGGGGAGGCGAGGTCACCCAGAAGGCCGTGATCGCGCTCATCGTCTTCCTGGTCCTCGTCGCCGTCTACATCAGCTTCCGCTTCGAGCCCAAGATGGCGATCGCCGCATTCGTCGCGCTCCTCCACGACCTTCTCGTGACCGCCGGCATCTACTCGCTCACCGGCTTCCAGGTGACCCCGGACACCGTGATCGCGGTGCTCACCATCCTCGGGTACTCCCTCTACGACACCGTCGTCGTGTTCGACCGCGTCCGGGACAACAGCAAGGGGTTGGGAGCGACCGGGCGCATGACCTACACGGACATGGTCAACCTCTCGATGAACCAGACCCTCGCGCGCTCGATCAACACCTCCTTGGTCGCGATCCTGCCGGTGCTCGCGGTGCTGCTCATCGGCGCAGAGCTGCTGGGGGCGACGACCCTGCAGAACTACGGGCTCGCCCTGGTCGTCGGGCTGTGCTCCGGTGCGTACTCCTCGATCTTCATCGCCTCGCCGATCCTGGCGTGGCTGAAGGAGCGCGAGCCGCGCTACGCCGCCATCCGGCAGCGCGTCGAGTCGAAGGGCGAGCGTCTGGGGCTTCTCACGCCCAGCGCGGCGGCGGCGATGCTCGGTAGTTCGGCAGGTGGCGGGGCCCGGGGTGCTCGCGATGGAGGGGCCGGGTCCCGCGCGATCCGGCCGGGCGAGGGCCGTGCCACGGCGCGCCCTGGGGCTCAGGCGCGTGGGGCGGCGACTGCGACGCTCGAGCCCGAGGCGCCGGCGACCGCAGGCAACGGCGCGCCGGGAGGAGCCGGCGTAGGCAAGGGTCGTTCCGGGACGGGTCAGGCGCGGCGGCCCCCGGCTGCCCGCCGCCCGGCCTCGCGCTCGCGCAAGGGGGGTAAGGGCAAGCGCCGCCGATAGCGCACGTCGGCGCGTTGGAGCCGCCGGTCGCCGCTTGCTCGGTCATTCCGCGCTCGCTCGGTCGCTGCTCGCTCTGCCGCTCAGTGCTCCGCGGCGTCGACGGTTCAACGGTTCCCGGGGCTGTCCGAGTAGGTTGAAGGAATGGTGACGCTGGCAGCGGTCGGCGGCGATGACGCCGCCCGCGCGGAGCCCGGGCGCCTCGGCGAGCTGCTGGACCCGGTGCTCCGGACCTTTGCCGCCCGTCATCCCGAGGCCGACTCCACGTCGATCCTGCGGGCCGCGCGCATGGCTGCCGACGCCCACGAAGGCCAGTACCGGATTTCGGGGGAGGCCTTCGTCACCCACCCCGTCGCCGTCGCGGCGATCGTCGCCGAGCTCGGGCTCGACGCCCCGTCGGTGGCGGCGGCCCTCCTCCACGACGCCGTCGAGGACGCGGGCCTCACCTTGGAGACTCTGGACGCGGAGCTCGGACCGGCCGTCGCGGGGATCGTCGACGGGGTGACGAAGCTGGACCGCCTCCAGTTCGACTCCAAGGAGCAGCAGCAGGCCGCCACCATCCGCAAGATGCTCCTCGCGATGGCGAACGACTGGCGGGTCCTGCTCATCAAGCTCGCGGACAGGCTTCACAACATGCGGACGCTCGCGGTGATGCCCGAATGGAAGCAGCGGCGGATCGCGACGGAGACCTTCGAGGTGTACGCCCCGCTGGCGCACCGTCTCGGCGTCCAGCAGATCCGATGGCAGCTGGAGGACCTGGCGTTCTCGACCTTGCACCCGAGGCGCTACGCCGAGATCGAGCAGATGGTCGCCGTCCGCGCCCCGCAGCGCGAGGAGTACCTCGCACGAGTCCTCGTCTCGGTGCGCGGGCAGCTGACGGCGCACGGCATCGACTCCGAGGTGACCGGGCGGCCCAAGCATCTCTGGAGCATCTACGAGAAGATGGTGGTGCGCGGCAAGCAATTCGACGATATCCACGACCTCGTCGGAATGCGCGTCGTCGTCGCCTCCGAGAAGGACTGCTGGGCGGCGCTCGGTGCGATCCACCAGATCTGGCCCCCGGTGCAGGGGCGCTTCAAGGACTACATCAACACGCCCAAGTTCAACCTCTACCAATCGTTGCACACCACGGTGATCGGGTTGGACGGCAAGCCTATCGAGGTGCAGGTCAGGACGCACGAGATGCACCGGCGCGCAGAGTACGGCATCGCTGCGCACTGGGGCTACAAGGAGAGAGAGGACGTGTCCTCGGAGATCGCGTGGATGCAGCGGATCTCCGACGTGGACCAGGAGACGACCGATCCGCTCGAGTTCCTGGAGGCCCTCAAGCTCGATCTCGGGCAGGATGAGGTCTACGTCTTCACGCCGAAGGGAAGGGTCATCGCACTGCCGGCGCGCTCGACGCCCGTGGACTTCGCCTATGCCATCCACACGGAGGTGGGGCACCGATGCATCGGTGCACGGATCAACGGGCGGCTGGTCCCGCTGGACACGCAGCTCTCGCCCGCCGACACGATCGAGATCTTCACCTCCAAGTCCCCGACGGCCGCCCCGTCACGCGACTGGCTCGACATCGTCGCGTCCTCGAGGGCGCGCAACAAGATCCGCCAGTGGTTCAGCAGGGAGCGGCGTGAGGACGCGATCGAGAGCGGCAGGGAGGAGCTGGCGAAGGCCGTGCGTCGCGAGGGCATGCCGTCGCAGAAGGTCATGGCGTCGAACGCGCTCACCCAGGTGGCAGCTGCGATGAACCTGGCCGACACCGAGGCGCTGTTCGCCTCCATCGGGGAGCACCAGGTGTCCGCGCAGTCGGTCGTCCAGCGTCTCGCGCGTGAGCTGCGCCCTGGGGAGCCCGAGCAGCTTCCCACCACCGCCACCCTCACCGCGAGACGCATGCGCCGGAGCCGCCCGCCGGTGGCCGGCCTCTACGTGGAGGGGCTGGACGACGTGATGGTGCACCTCGCTCGGTGCTGCACGCCCGTTCCGGGCGATCAGATCCTCGGGTTCGTCACCCAGGGTCGCGGGGTCTCGGTGCACCGCGCAGACTGCTCCAACGCAACGGCGCTCTCCGCACGCTCCCAGGAGCGTCTGATCGAGGTGGAGTGGGACCGGGGCGTCGAGGGGGTCTTCCTCGCCACCGTCGAGGTCCTCGCCTTCGATCGCGAGCGCCTCCTCGCGGACGTGAGCCGGCTGGTGTCCGAGCACCACCTGAATATCGTGGCCGCACGCTCGGTGACGGCACCGGACCGTGTGAGCAGGATGTCGTTCGAAGTCGAGCTTGCCGATCCCACGCACCTGCAGTCGGTGCTGGTGTCCCTGAAGCACCTCGACGGCGTGTTCGACGCCTATCGCCTGCTGCCCGGCAAGAAGGCCTGACCGTGGCCGAGGGACCCGACGAGCGTGGGCCGCTGCGCGCCCCGACCGGCACGAGGGACGTCTTGTGGCCCGAGTCGTGGCGCTTCGAAGAGGCCGTCGCGCGCTTCCGAGTGCTCAGTGAGGGCGCCGGGTACGGGCTCGTGCAGAGCCCCGTGCTCGAGTACGCCTCGGTGTTCCGCCGCGGCATCGGCGAACAGAGCGACGTCGTCGGAAAGGAGATGTACGAGTTCTCCGACCGCGACGGCCAGATGCTCGCGTTGCGCCCCGAGGGCACTGCGTCCGTCGTCCGCGCCTACGTGCAGCACCGCCCGGGGCTTCCGTGGAAGGCGTGGTACATGGCTCCGCTGTTGCGCCACGAGCGCCCCCAGGCGGCGCGCTACCGACAGCACCACCAGCTCGGGGTCGAGGCGATCGGTGCCGGCGACGCCGACCTGGATGTGGAGGTGATCTCGCTCGCGCACACCTATCTCGCCACCGTGGGCCTCTCCGACTATGCGTTGCGCATCGGCTCCATGGGCGACGCCAAGTGTCGCCCTGCCTACGTCGCGGAGCTCCGGGGGTACCTCGAGGCGCGCCGCGAAGCATTGTGCGAGGATCACCGGGACCGGTTCCGCACGAACCCGATGCGCGTGTTCGACTGCAAGCGGCCGGAGTGCAGGGCCGTGACCACCGCGGCGCCGAAGCTCGTCGACTGCCTCTGCGAGGAGTGTGCGGCACACTTCGCCAGGGTGAGAGGGGGGCTCGGTTCGCTCGGCGTCGCCTTCGAAGTCGACCCCAGGCTCGTGCGCGGCTTCGACTATTACACGCGTACGACCTTCGAGTTCTCCTCGGGCGCCATCGAGGCGGCTCAGAACGCGCTGTGCGGGGGCGGACGGTACGACGGGCTGGTCGAGATGCTCGGAGGTCCCCCGACGCCCGGCGTCGGGTTCGGGATGGGGATCGAGCGCGTCCTCGTGGCCTGCGATGCCGAAGGCGTCTTCCCCGCGGCCCCGCCGGCTCTCGACGCCTTCGTCGTCGACCTCACTGGGGGGGACGCTGCGCGTGCGATCACCGCGCGGCTTCGCCAGGCGGGACTCAGGGGGGACAGGGCGTTCGACGGCCGCTCGATGAAGGCGCAGATGAAGCTCGCCGACCGGTCAGGCGCGGCCGTGGCCTTGATCGTCGGCCCCGCGGAGGAGGCAGCGGGCACCGTGCTCCTGCGATCGCTCCGGGCGGAGAGCGACCAGGTGCCCGTGCCGGTCGACGCGGTCGTCGAGGCCGTGCGCAGGGCGGTCGCTGCCGCAGGGGCCACGAATCCGAGGGTGCAGGGGGACGAGCGATGACGGGGGCCACGAGCATGCGCACGGGTCTGTGCGGCGAGGTCGGACCGGGCGACATCGGCTCCCACGTCCGGCTGTGCGGGTGGGTCGCGCGTCGCCGCGAGCACGGTGAGCACCTCGCGTTCGTCGATCTGCGCGATCGCAGCGGGATCGTGCAGTGCGTCGTGGACACGGCGGTGGAGCTTCGAAGCGAGTACGTCGTGGCCGTGTCGGGCGTCGTACGTCGCCGCCCCCCCGGGATGGACAACCCAGCACTCGCGACCGGCGAGGTGGAGATCGGGAACTGCACCGTCGAGATCCTGTCGGCCGCAGAGCCCCCGCCGTTCTTGGTGGAGGACCGAGCGGACGTCGACGAGGCCATCCGGCTCCGCCACCGCTACGTCGACCTCCGGCGCCCCCGGATGCAGGCGAACCTGCGGCTGCGGGCGGCGGTCCTCGGCGCGATCCGGCGAGCGATGGACCGCCAGGGGTTCTGCGAGGTCGAGACTCCG
Organism: Acidimicrobiales bacterium; assembly: GCA_050743605.1. Lineage (GTDB taxonomy): Bacteria > Actinomycetota > Acidimicrobiia > Acidimicrobiales > RAAP-2 > JAJYVT01. The sequence continues at coordinate 712 of JBOGGB010000413.1, read as the reverse complement.
CTTCTGTGGTCGCCCACGCCAGAAGGCGCGCGGGAGTTCGCCGTGCCGAGCCGGTTGCACCCCGGCGACTTCTACGTCCTGCCGCAGAGCCCCCAGATCGCCAAGCAATTGCTCATGGTCGGGGGCTTCGACCGATACTACCAGATCGCCAGGTGCCTGCGGGACGAGGACCTGCGCGCGGACCGCCAGTTCGAGTTCACCCAGCTCGACATGGAGGCGTCCTTCGTCACCCAGGACGACGTGCTGGGCTTCGTCTCGGAGGCAGTCCTGGACGCGGCCGAGGCCGCGACCGGCTCCCGCCCCCCCGAGATCGAGCGCATGACCTGGACGGAAGCGCTGGACCGCTACGGGACGGACAAGCCGGACCTCCGGATCGAGACGGCGCTCGTCGACCTCGGCGGAGTCTTTGGGTCAGGGGAAGTGCGCGCTTTGGCGGCGCCCGCGGTGAAGGGCCTACGTGTACCGGGCGGTTCCAAGACGAGCCGTTCGGCTCTCGACGCCCTCGTGGAGCGGGCCAAGGTCCTCGGGGCGAAGGGCCTTGCCTGGTTCCGCGTCAAGGAGGGCCAGGGCGCGGATCGGCTGGACTCGCCGCTCGCGCGCGTCCTCTCTGCGGCCGCGTGCGAGGGTCTACTCCAGGCCACCGGAGCCAAACCCGGCGACCTCGTCCTCGCCGTCGCCGACGAGCACCGTACTGCGTGCACGGTGCTCGGCC
>JBOGGB010000412.1:0-2306 GCA_050743605.1 Acidimicrobiales bacterium | reverse complement strand
AAGATCCTCATGCTCGAGCGGGGTGCGTTCGATGGCGTCCACGCGGCGATGATGGTCCACCCCTGGCCGGTGGAGCGTCTCGCCGGGCGCTGCCTCGCCGTCTCGCATTTCGACGTGACCTTCGCCGGGCGTGCAGCGCACGCATCGGCAGCGCCCTGGGAGGGCGTGAACGCGCTCGATGCCATGACGCTGTCCCAGGTGGGGATCGGGCTCCTCCGCCAGCAGCTCAGACCAGCCGATCAGGTGCACGGGATCCTGATGGAGGGAGGCGCCGCCGCCAACGTCATCCCCGACCGGGTGCGCGGGCGCTTCATGTGCCGGACGGCGACGCTCGGGGACCTCGAACGCCTCGACGTGCGCGTGCGCTCCTGCTTCGAGGCCGGGGCGCTCGCCAGCGGCGCCTCCCTCTCCTTCGAGGAGCTCTCGCCCCCCTACTCGCACCTGGAGAGCGACGAGCTGCTCCTCGCCGCGTACCGCGCGAACGCCGAGGCCCTCGGGCGCCGGTTCGACCTCGACGACGACGGGGCGCCGCTTCCGACGTTCTCCACCGACATGGCCAACGTCTCGCTCGCGCTCCCGTCGATCCATCCGCTGATCGGCATCGCGGCGGGGGGCGCCGTCAACCACCAGCACGCCTTCGCCGCTGCGTGCGTCACCCCCTCTGCGGACGCCGCTGTCCGCGACGGCGCGCTGGCGATGGCGTGGACGGCGCTCGACGCGGCGACGAGGCCGGACCTGCGCGATCACCTTTCGGCGCGGCCCACCGGTCAGCTCCCGGGCCGGTAGACGCCCCAGACATCACGGAGCGCGTCGGAGACCTCGCCGAGGGTGGCCATGCTCCGGAGCGCCCCTTTCATAGGGACGAGCAGGTTCTGCGTGCCGCGCGCTGCCGAGCGCACCTCCTCGAGCGCTGCGGCGACAGCCCCCGCGTCGCGCTCGGCACGGACACGCTCGAGACGCGCCACCTGCGTGCGCTGGAGCTCGGGGTCGACCGGGAACACCTCTACCGACCCGGTCCCCTCGTCGACGAAACGGTTGACCCCCACGACGACCCTCTCGCCGTCGTCGACGGCTTTGGCGTAGGCGTACGCCGCAGCTTCGATCTCGTCCTGGAGGAAGTGGGCTTCGATCGCCGCCACCGCACCACCGAGCTCGTCGATGCGATCGAGGTAGTGGCGCGCTCCCCGCTCCACCTCGTCAGTGAGCGTCTCGACGTAGTAGGAGCCCCCGAGCGGGTCGACGGTGCCGGCGACCCCCGACTCGAAGCCGACGATCTGCTGGGTCCGCAGGGCCAGCTTGGCCGCGCGCTCGGTCGGGAGCCCGAGCGCCTCGTCGAACCCGTTCGTGTGCAGGCTCTGCGTGCCCCCCAGTGCCGCAGCGAGTGCTTGGACCGTGACACGGACGACATTGTTGTCGGGCTGCTGCGCCGTGAGCGTCGAGCCGCCAGTCTGTGCGTGGAAGCGCAGCACCTTGGAGCGGTCTTCGGTCGCGCCGAAACGCTGGGTCATGATCCGCGCCCACATCCTCCTGGCGGCGCGAAATTTCGCGACCTCCTCGAAGAGGTCGTTGTGCGCGTTGAAGAAGAAGGACAGCCTGGGTGCGAACTCGTCGATCGCGAGCCCCGCCTCGAGCGCCGCCTCCACGTACGCGATCCCGTCAGCCAAGGTGAAGGCCACCTCCTGCACAGCCGTCGAGCCGGCCTCTCGGATGTGGTAGCCCGAGATCGAGATGGTGTTCCAGCTCGGCAGGTGCTCACGGCAGTAGGCGAACGTGTCAACGACCAGGCGCATGGACGGCCGGGGCGGATAGATGTAGGTCCCGCGCGCGACGTACTCCTTCAAGATGTCGTTCTGGACCGTCCCGCCGAGCTCTGCGCCGCTCACCCCCTGCTCCTCCGCGACCAGCTGGTAGAGCAAGAGCAGGACGGCCGCGGTCGCGTTGATGGTCATCGACGTCGTGACCGTTCCGAGCGGGAGCCCGTCGAGCAGCAGGCGCATGTCGGCGAGCGAGTCGATGGCGACACCGACCTTACCGACCTCCCCCTCGGCACGCGGATGATCGGAGTCGTAGCCCATCTGCGTCGGCAGGTCGAACGCGCACGACAGTCCCGTCTGGCCGGCCTCCAGCAGGAATTTGAAACGGCGATTCGTTGCAGAGGCCGTGCCGAATCCCGCGTATTGGCGCATCGTCAAAAGTCGTCCACGGTACATTGAGGACTGCACGCCGCGGGTATAGGGATACGCACCCGGCTCGCCAAGTTCGGTCGCCGGGTCGAAATTCTCGAGGTCTCGGTCGTCGTAGAACGG
>JBOGGB010000411.1:0-2555 GCA_050743605.1 Acidimicrobiales bacterium | reverse complement strand
AGCTCGTCGTGCACCGCTTCGGGCAGGACCGCGCGCGCCTCGTACTCTGGATGGCGCGCGGCCAGCACCATCGGTTCGCGGGCCCAGACACGCGCCCGGGCGTCGGCCGGGAAGACGAACCGGACGTAGTGGACGGCTGCGGTCACGGTCTCTCTGGTCAGGGCCTGAGCGTGTGTGGATTCGGGGACGCTCGGCACGACCGCGGCGGTGGGATCCCCGAGCTCGAAGGCGAGGGTCCGCTCGATCCCGACCAGTCGAGGCAGCCAGTGGCGCAGGTCCTCTTCGGTGGTGAGCTCCACGAACACCGTCGCGGAGAGCTCGCCACGTTCGGGGAGGAGCTGGTTGTAGATGTTCAGCTCCCGTCGGATCCCCTCGTCGGTCGTGATCCGCTCGGCGCGCGCCATCTCTTGGACCTGGAACCGCACGGTGTCGGCGCACTCGAAGACGGCCGTCAGAATCGGACCGAGCGCAACGCGACGCCGGCGCTTCAGCTCGATCACATGCCGGCGGTAGCTCTCGCGCACACGCTCGTACGCGCGCAGGTCGAGGATGTCGTCGACCCCGAGGTGGTGGGGCGCCATCTGGATCGAGCCGGTTCCGGGCGCGGAGCCGCTGGGATTCTCAGGAGACCGACTCGAGCCCCTTGCTGAAGCGTCCCGCGTGCGACTTCTCCGCCCGGGCGAGCGTCTCCAGCCACTCGGCGACCTCCTCGAAGCCCTCGTCGCGGGCCGTCTTGGCGAACCCCGGGTACATCTCGGTGTACTCGTAGGTCTCACCTTCGATCGCGCTCTTCAAGTTGTCCGTCGTGGCCCCGACCGGCGAGCCGGTGACGGGATCACCCACCTCGCGCAGGAAGTCGAAGTGACCGAACGCATGCCCGGTCTCACCCTCGGCGACCGATCGGAAGAGCGCGGCCACGTCCGGGTAGCCTTCGACGTCCGCCTTCTGTGCGAAGTACAGATAGCGGCGGTTCGCCTGGCTCTCCCCGGCAAACGCGGTCTTCAGGTTGTCTTCGGTCTTGGAACCCTTGAGCTGCGGCATTGCTCCTCCTGGACTCTGCTCGGTGTTCATGCTTGCGGTGGTCGGTGGTCGGTGGTCGGTGGTCAGCGCGGGCTCAGGCGGCACCGGCCGGCTCGAGCGGCGCCCGGTCCGCGGCGGGCGGTGGGAGCGCACGGCACCCGCCGCACAGCCCGCGGAACACGACCTCTCTCCCCTCCACTTGGTAGCCCTGCGCGAGGCTCGCGGGCAGCTCCACCTCAGGGAGGTCGACGAAGAGGTCGCGGATCCTCCCGCAGGCACGGCACACCAGGTGGTGATGGGCGTGCTCGACGTTCGGGTCGTAGCGGACCGCCCCGGTCCCGACGTCGAGCGCCACCACCTCCCCCATTTCGGCCAGCTCGTGCAGCGTCTGGTAGACGGTCTTGCGCGAGATGGTCTCCAGCTCTGCGTGGACGACCTCGTAGACCCGCTCTGCGGTGGGGTGGCCGTCGGCTGGGTGGCCGTCGGCTGGGTGGCCGTCGGCTGCAGGCTGCCGGGACTCCACGTGGAGCGCGCGGAAGATGCACTGTCGCTGGGGCGTGACCTTGCGACCGTGGGCACGGAAGAGCTGGGTCAACTCCGCGGGAGTCCGCATTGCCCCCCATCTTAGCGTGACGAGCTGTTGGTTGACATCTCGTGTCGGAACCTGGCCGCGCCCCGCCCGGCCGCCTGGCGCCCCGGAGGTGGGGGTAGCCCGCGGTGGCCAGGCAGGCGCTTGGTGGTGCTGTGGCACGCTTTGCCCCGATGAGCAGCTTCGAGAGAGGCGCCGCACTGAGCCGGCTCGCGTCCGAGGAGTTCGACCTCCTCGTCGTCGGCGGGGGGATCACCGGCGCAGGGGTCGCGCTCGACGCGGCGAGCCGCGGCCTGCGGACGGCCCTCGTCGAGAAGGGCGACTTCGCGTCGGGGACGTCCTCCAAGTCGTCGAAGCTCGTCCATGGCGGCCTCCGCTACTTCCGTCAGCGGGAGTTCCGTCTCGTCTACGAGAGCCTCGCCGAACGCCAGCTCCTTCTCCGCAACGCTCCGCACCTGGTTTCTCCGATCCCGTTCCTCATCCCATTGTTCGGCCGCAACGGAGTGGCGGCCTCGGCCGCGGCGCGGTCCTTCTCCACCGCGCTGTGGCTCTACGACCTCACCGGCGGGTGGCGGATCGGCAGCCGTCACCGGCGCGTCGGGCGCGACGAGGCGCTGGAGCGCTTCCCGATGCTGCGCAGCGAAGAGCTGGTCGCCGGCTTCGTGTACCTCGATGCCCAGACCGACGACGCGCGCCTCACTCTGGCGGTCATTCGGACGGCCGTGCTCGACCATGGCGCGGTCGCCGCCAACTACGCGGGTGCGACCGCGCTCCTGACCGATCGGTGGGGAAAGGTGTGCGGCGCGAGGGTCAGCCCCGCGGTCATGCCCGGCACGACCGGAGCCTTCGGCGACGCCGCGGTCGGCCCAGACTTCGACGTGCGAGCCCGCGCGGTCGTGAACGCGACGGGGGTGTGGGCCGACGACGTGCGCGCGCTCTCCGGGGC
>JBOGGB010000410.1:0-1979 GCA_050743605.1 Acidimicrobiales bacterium | reverse complement strand
GATGCCGGGGATGTCGCGGGCCAGCGCGCGCTCGTAGTCGAGCATCACCGAGTCGCCGACGGCGGTGACCTGGTCGGGCACGACACCCAACGCGCTTCCGACCGTATCCGGGAGGCACGGCCCGCTCACGGAGCCCCCGCTCCCTTCCCCTGGCCGCGGCTTCGTGCCCGACCAGGTCACCGCCGTCGGCGACTCGGTGATGCTCGACTACGAGCGCGCGCTGGCCCGCGACATCCCCGGCATCCGCGTTACAGCCGCAGTCAGCCGCTGGTGGACAACAGGCGAGTCGATCCTCCAGCGTCTCAGGTCACAGTACGAGCTCGGCGCGGTCGTCATCGTCGGGCTCGGCACCAACGGGCCCGTCTCGGCTGCGCAGTTCGACTCGATGATGTCGGTGCTGTCGGGCGCATCACGGGTCGTGTTCGTGAACGAGCGCGTCGACCGCACATGGCAGGACTCGAACAACGCGGTGCTCGCGCAGGGCGTCGCCCGCTACCCCCGTGCGTCGCTGGTGAACTGGTACGCCCTGGCGGTTCAGCACCCGGGCTGGCTCTACTCGACACAGACGCACCTCCCCATCGACGGCCCCGGCGCCGAGGCGCTCGCCGCCCTGGTGGCCGCCGCCGCCTGACCGGCTCGAGGGCTCGCGCGTCAGGCGCCGGGCAGGGCCTCGAGCCCAGCCGTGGCCTTGTGGCCGTCGAGGAAGACCAGGGGCTCGCCCTGACCCGCGCTCCGCCAGTGCCCGTCGGGATCGCGGAGCACCGCAGTGCGCCCCGGGATCCCCACGACGGGGACGCCCGCGGGAGCGAGCAGCACCGAGCGGTGAAGCTTCTCTGTGTGCGGGTCGTCCTGGAGATCGCCGGCGAGCGGGACCACGGCCAGACCCTCGACGAGCCCCAACCCGACCGTGAGCGCGCCCCCGCGCGGATCGACCATCGGGTCGGAGAGCACGAGCGCGCCGGCGCCGGCGCCGGCCACGACCGCACCCGACTGCCACGCCGCGCAGATGGCGCCGAAGACCTTCGACTCCTTCAGCACCGACCTCAAGTGCAGCGGTGAACCTCCGCTCAGGTAGACGAAGCGAGCGGAGCCGACGATCGCCGCCGCGGCGTCGTCCTCGGCGTCGGCCCGGCTCGTGACCATGAGCCCCTCCACCTCGGCGCCGAGCCCGGCGAACCACTCCGCCGCTGCGAGCACACGCCGCTCGGGCCTCTCGAACGCCGCCGCCGTCGGCAGGATCACCACCCGGTCGCCCCCGGAAGCGGCGAGGAGCTGTGCGTCGAAGTCGCAGCCAGGAGTCCACTCGTCGCCGCCCACGAGCGCGAGCAGACCTGGGCTCATCGGGCGGCCACCACTCCCCACACCATCCCACAGGATCCCGCAAGACGTGGGTTCCAGGTTACCGCCGGGTCTTCTGAGGGTACCCTGGACCGTGGTGTTCGAGCGGGTGGGCATCGTCGGCTCCGGCATCATGGGCGCCGGGATCGCCGAGGTGGCCGCAGCCCGTGGCCACGAGGTCGTGGTGCGGAGCCGCAGCCGGACCTCGGCCGACGCCATGCTCGTAGGCCTCGAGCGGTCCTTCGAACGCCAGATCGAGAAGGAGCGTTGCACCAAGGCCGAGCGTGACGAGGCGCTCGGCCGCGTGACCGTCACGACGGATCTCGGGGCGCTCTGCGACGTCGACGTCGTGATCGAGTCGATCGTCGAGGACATTGGCGCGAAACGCCATCTCTTCACGGAGCTCGACCGCGTCTGCGACGAGCGCACCGTGCTCGCTACCAATACGTCGACGCTCCCGGTCGTGGAGCTCGCGATGGAGACCGGTCGGCCCGATCACGTCTGCGGGATCCATTTCTTCAACCCTGCACCGGTCATGCCGCTCGTGGAGGTGGTCCGCCCGATCACCGCGTCCGACGACACGATCGCCGCCGCGATCGCCTTCGCAGAAGACTGCGGCAAGGAGCCGGTCGAGGTGAAGG
>JBOGGB010000409.1:0-6792 GCA_050743605.1 Acidimicrobiales bacterium | reverse complement strand
CTGCTCGTCTTCTTCCAGACGCACCTCGTCCGCAGCCTCACGGGCGGTGCGGTCAAATGAGCGCACGGAGCGGGACCAGGTGGCAGGCTTGGCCCGTGCCGAAGCTGCCCGTGCGCCCGATGCCCGTGCGCCCGATGCCCGTGCGCCCGTCCCCGCACCGGAACGGGAGGCTCCTCGCCACCACCGCCATGCTCGGCGCGCTGCTGGCTGGCGCGGGCACGTCCACGATCGCCGGAGTCGTCGGCGCGCCGTCGGTCGCTGCCGCGCCCGCAGGTTCGAGCAGCGCGCAGTGCCGACCATCACTGCTCACCAAGCACAGGGGCACGGTCCACATCGACTTCTGGGAGTCGATGGTCACAGCCAACGGGGCGACGCTCGAGAAGCTCACGAACGCCTTCAACACGTCCCAGAAGAAGGTCCACGTCACCCTCGTCCAGCAGCGCAGCTACACAACAACGTGGATCAAGTACCAAGCCGGACTCAGCAACGGCCAGCTTCCCGACGTCGTCCAACTGACATCGATCGACCTGCAGGGCATCGACGACTCGCGCTCGATCACGCCCGTGCAGTCGTGCATGAAGGCCGCGCACTACGCCACGTCCGACTTCATCCCCCGCGTCCTTGCGGCGTACAAGCTGAAGGGCGTGCAGATCGGCATGCCCTTCGCGGTCTCTGGGCCTGTCCTGTTGTACAACGAGCTCGCGTTCGCGAAAGACGGCATCGCGTCGCCTCCGAGGACGCTCGGCCAGTTCGTCGCGGACGGGGCGATCCTGAAGGCCCACGGGAGCGGGGTCGGGCTCAAGCTGGACCCCTGGCACCTGGAGACCTGGCTCGCCTCCGCGAACCAGCTGTTCGTGAACCACGACAACGGGCGCAGGGGACGGGCGACCAAGGGGGTCTTCGACACGAAGGACGCCGAGAGGATCTGGGCCGACCTCGACCAGCTCGTGCGGTCCGGCGCCGCGACGACCAATCCGTACACCGGGCCCGCGGAGTACGACGACCTCCTCGGCATCGGCTCGGGCAAGTACGCCATGGCGATCGACACGACGGCGGTCCTCGGCACCGTCCAGGCCGTCCTCGCCACCGGCAAGTACCCGAACGTGAAGCTCGGCGTGGCGCCGTTCCCCGTCTACAGCACCAAGGTGCGCGGCGGGATCGAGGTGGGGGGCTCCGCGCTGTACATCTCTGACCGACAGTCCGCGCTCGCCAAGGCGGCGTCGTGGGACTACGTCTCCTACCTCGACTCCACCCAGGGCCAGGCCACCTGGGCGAAGGGCACGGGGTACATCCCGATCCGGAGTTCCTCGGCCAAGACGGCGACGGTCAAGGCGCTGTGGAAGGCCTCACCCGGCTACAAGGTCGCCTACGAGCAACTCGTCTCGGGCGCGAACACCGACGCGACCGCCGGCGCGGTCCTCGGGCCATACACACAGGTGCGGGCTGCCGAGCTGGACGCCGAGAAGTCCATGTTCCAAAGCGGGGTGTCGCCATCGACGGCCTTGAAGAACGCCACGCACCAGGTCGACCAGATCCTCTCCCAGTACGACCAGCGGGTCGGGTCGTGACGCGCGTCGTCGCGTTGGGGGGCGGGCACGGGACGGCGGTGACGCTCCGGGCGGCGCGCCGCTACGCCGACGAGGTGACCGCGATCGTCTCGGTCGCGGACGACGGCGGGTCGTCAGGACGCCTCCGCCAGCAGCTCGACGTCGTCGCGCTCGGCGATCTTCGCAAGTGCCTGGTCGCGCTCGCTGCCGAGGGCTCGGTGCTCGCGCGGGCGTTCGAGCATCGTTTCGCCGGAGGAGACCTGGCGGGCCATGCAGTCGGCAACGTGGTGCTAGCCGGCATGGTCCAGGCCGCAGGCGGCCTCGTCCCGGGGATCGACGAGACGGCCGCGCTCCTCGGGGCGACGGGGCGCGTCCTGCCTGCGACCACCGAGCGGGTCGTCCTCAAGGCGCTCGGCGCCAGGGGCGAGGTGAACGGGCAGGTCGCCGTCTCCAGGTCCCGCCGCATCGAGCAGGTGTCCCTCGACCCTGGAGGGTGCCTGCCGCCGGAAGAGGCGCTCGCGGCGATCGCGCGCGCCGACCAGATCGTGGTCGGCCCCGGATCCCTCTACACGAGCGTGCTCGCCGCGGCGGCGGTCGAGGGCATCGCCTGGGCCATCTCGGCCGCACGCGCGCAGCGGGTCTACGTCTGCAACCTGCGGCCCCAGGTGCCCGAGACCCAGGGCTACGGCGTCGCGGAGCACGTTGCGGCGCTCCACCGGCACGGCGTGGTGGTGGACGTCGTGCTCTGGGACCCGTCGTCGGGGATGGAGCCCGGCGCCGAGCTGGGCTCCGAGCTGGGCACCGAGCTGGGCACCGTGATCGGCACGGGGGCCGATCGCCCGGGGACCCCCGTCGTGGCGCGTCCCCTTTCCGCACCGAACCGCTTGGTCCACGACCCGGGGCGGCTCGCAGCGGCCCTGTCCGAGCTGCTGGAGTCGTCTCTGGTGGCGACGTCCACGTCGGTGCCCACCTGCGAAGCGGTCCCGGTGCTCGGCGGCCCGGTCGACCCTGCGTCCTGAGCGCCGGGTCTCGGCACGGGGCCCGACGTGAGCCTGGCCACGCGGGGTCCCATCCTCTGGTGAGCGGATCGCGGGCCTATCTGACATAGAACGGGAAGAGTGGACAAGGAGCACACGCAATGGGGCTCGAAGGGGAAAGGCGAGGAGAAGGCGGATGACGGTACGAGTCGGCATCAACGGGTTCGGGCGGATCGGACGGAACTTCCTCCGCGCGGTCGTCGATCGCTCGGCGGACGTCGATGTGGTGGCGCTGAACGACCTCACGTCCGCAGAGACGAATGCGCAGCTACTGCGCCGCGACTCGACGCACGGCCGCCTGGGGGCCGACGTGGCAGTCCGAGGCGACGAGCTCGTCGTCGGCGACCGCCGGATCAGGGTGCTCTCCGAGCGCGACCCGGCGAACCTCCCCTGGAAGGAGCTTGGCGCGGACGTCGTGCTCGAGTCCACCGGACGGTACACGTCACGTGAGGCTGCCGCAGTGCACCTGGAAGGAGGGGCCGCGCGGGTGGTGATCTCGGCCCCCTCGGGCGACGCGGACGCCACCTTCGTCGTCGGGGTGAACGACGACGAGTTCGACCCGGAGCGCCACTTCGTGGTGTCGAACGCGTCGTGCACCACGAACTGCTTCGTGCCGATGGTGAAGGTGCTCGACGACGCTTTCGGCATCGTGTCCGGTCTCAGGACGACGGTCCACGCCTACACGAACGACCAGAACCTCCTCGACCTCACCCACAAGGACCTCCGGCGTGCCCGCGCCGCCGCGGTCAACATCGTCCCGGCGTCGACGGGCGCGGCCAGGGCGACCGGCAAGGTGCTCCACAACATGTCGGGGAAGCTCGACGGCCAGGCGCTGCGCGTCCCGGTGCCCGTCGGGTCGATCACCGACTTCACGGCGGTCGTCGGCGCGGCGGTGACCGTCGAGCAGGTGAACGGCGCCTTCGCGGCGGCTGCGGGCGCGCCGCCCCTCAGAGGGATCCTCGTCTACAGCGAGGAGCCGATCGTGTCGACCGACGCCGTGGGCGACCCGGCGTCGTGCATCTTCGACGCCCCGCTCACGATGGTCCAGGGCGTGGACGACGAGCGCACGCTCGTAAAGGTCCAAGGTTGGTACGACCACGAATGGGGCTACTCCAACCGTCTCGTCGACCTGGTCTCGATCGTCGGCGGCGCTGGGGCCCCGAGGGACTCTCGCGCGCGGTGACCGAAGGCGATCGCGCGGGCGGAAGAGCTTCCTCGGTCTCGGCCAGGCTCCCGTTGCTGGAGGACCTCCCCGAGCTGCGGGGGCGCCGCGTCCTCGTGCGGGTGGACTTCAACGTGCCGCTCGCGGCCGACCCCGAAGCACCCGGGGGGCGGCGGGTGATCGACGACTTCCGGATCCGGGCTGCCCTCCCCACGCTCCGCTGGCTCCTCGCACGAGGGGCCGACGTCACCGCGTGCAGCCACCTCGGGCGGCCCAAGGGCGTCCCGGACCCGCACCTCGACATGGCGCCGGTGCGCGCACGCCTGGAGGAGCTCGCTCCCGGGGTGACGCTGTTGGAGAACCTCCGCTTCTCCCCCGGCGAGGCCGCCGGCGACCCCGCGCTGGTCGAAGAGCTCGTCGCGGGTCAGGATGCCTACGTGAACGAAGCCTTCGGCGCCTCGCACCGCGCGCATGCCTCGATCGTCGGTCCGCCGGCACGACTGCCGAGCGCCGCGGGACGCGAGCTCGCCCGCGAGGCGGAAGTCCTCGGCGACCTCGTCGACTGCCCTGCCCGGCCCTTCGTCGCGGTGGTCGGGGGCGCGAAGGTCGCAGACAAGCTCGGGGTCCTCGAGGCGCTCGCGAGGAAGGTGGACGTGCTGTGCGTGGGGGGCGCGATGGCGTTCACCTTCCTGGCCGCGGCCGGCCACCCGGTGGGCGACTCGCTCGTCGATGCCGACCACGTGGAATCGTGCGCGGAGCTGCTCGGGTCCGGCGTCGAGATCGTGCTCCCACTCGACGTCGTCGCGCTGCGCACCGGGGAGCCGTTCGGGGCCGACGGCGCCTGCGGCTCGGGCTCGCGCGCCTCGGACGGACCCCGGCTCGCCGAGCCCCGGACCCTCGGAGCGGACGTCCCCGACGGATGGCACGGGCTCGACATCGGGCCGAAGACGGCGGAGGCGTTCTCCGAAGCGCTGGCTCGAGCGGCGACCATCTTCTGGAACGGCCCGCTCGGGGTCGTCGAGGACGAGCGCTTCGCGCACGGCACCCGCGCCGTGGCGGAGTCCGTGGCCTCCTCGCCAGGGTTCAGCGTGGTCGGGGGCGGCGACAGCGTGAGCGCGCTCCAGCATCTCGGGCTCGCCGACCGGGTCGGCTTCCTCTCGACTGGTGGCGGCGCCTCCCTCGAACTGCTGGAGCACGGGGACCTACCGGGGCTTGCGGCGCTGCGCGCGGCACCCAACGCGCAGGGCCGCTGAGCAGGTGAGCGCATTGCCCGCTGCCCGGAGACGGCCGCTCGTCAGCGGAAACTGGAAGATGCACCACGACCACATCGAGGCGCTGCACGCCGTGCGCGACCTCGGCCTGCGGATGACCGCAGAGGACGTCGCCCAGGTGGACGTGTCGGTGCACCCTCCGTTCACCGATATCCGAACCGTGCAGACGCTCGTAGAGGGAGAGTCGATCCCCGTCTTGCTCGGCGCGCAGCATTGCAACGACCACGATCGCGGCGCGTACACCGGTGAGGTGAGCCCCCAGATGCTGGCCCGGCTCGGCGTTCGCTACGTCGTCGTGGGCCACTCCGAGCGGCGCCAGCACTTCGGCATGACGGACGAGCTGGTAGCTACGACGCTCCGGGCAGTCCTGCGTCACGGGATGATCCCCATCCTCTGCGTCGGCGAGACCGAGGAGGAGCGTGCAGCGGGGCACACCGAGCCCCACCTCTCCGCGCAGCTCGACGCGGCGCTGCACGGGCTCGACTCCTCACGCGTGGCGGAGCTGGTCGTCGCGTACGAGCCAATCTGGGCGATCGGCACCGGCAACGCGGCGACCGCCGTCGACGCAGAGGACGCGTGCTGCTTCGTGCGCGAGAAGGTGCGCGAGCTCTGCGGCGCCGAGGCTGCGGGGTCGCTCCGGGTCCAGTACGGCGGGTCGGTGACCGCGGAGAACGCCGCGGAGCTGATGGCCGAACCCGATGTCGACGGGCTCCTCGTCGGCGGCGCGAGCCTGGAGGCGGCAGCGTTCCTCGAGATCATCCGGTCCAGCAGGCCGCTGGCCCGGCGCAAGAACAGCTGACCTGGGCGCCCCTCGGAAGCCGGGCCCGCGAACCCTCCGCAAGGAGAGGCCTGCTACCGTGTCGGTCGTCGCGCGTGGGGCACCGCGCGGGCTCGTCGCAAAGGAGTAACCGACGTGCTGACCTGGGTGTACATCATCGTGGGCGTGGCGTCGGGCGTCGGGCTCATCTTCCTCCTCCTCCTGCACAGCGGGAAGGGCGGCGGACTGTCTGACATGTTCGGCGGCAGCGTCGGCGCGGCCGCGTCGGGCTCCACCGTGGTCGAGCGCAACCTCGACCGGATCACCGTGACGGTGGCGGTCGTCTTCGCCCTGTCGATGCTCACGCTGGACCTCAGGTTCCAGTGACCCGCCCGGGCATCGGCCCGGGACTCGCGCGCCACGCGGCGTGCCTCGCGGCGGTGGTCGCCGTCGCCGCAGGGTCCGGCGTCGCCGTCGCAGCTTCCGCCGCGCCGACCCAGGCAGCTGCGAGCACGGCCCCCTCCACGACCTCCACCACCGGGAGCTCGACCACCACCACGAGCCCGTGGGTCCCGGGAACCGGCGGGACGATGACGGTCGGCATCGACCAGGCCCCGACGGGCTGCAACCCCGACACCGGATCGGGGGACACCTGGGCCGACCGCCTCCTCCTCGAGCCTGTCCTGCCGAGCGCGTTCACCGTCAACTCGAACGGACAGGCCGTCTACAACTCCGCGCTCATCACCCAGGCCGAGCTGCAGAGCACGAACCCTGAGACCGTCGTCTACACGCTCAACGCGAGCGCGGTCTGGTCCGACGGCACACCCGTCTCGGCGGCGGACTTCGTCTACACCTGGCAGCACGAGCGCGGAGTGGGCAGCCCCGTCGGCACAGCTCCCACAGCGGCCACCTCCACGACCACCACGACCACGAGCACACGCGCGACAGCGGCTCTTTCGACAACCGATCTTTCGACACAGGCGGCCGCGCACGCAGCGACGGCCACGTCGCCGACCGC
>JBOGGB010000408.1:0-7595 GCA_050743605.1 Acidimicrobiales bacterium | reverse complement strand
GTCGAGCAGCTGCTCGCGGCTGAAGACCTGTCGGGGTGACGCCGCGAGGAACGCGAGGAGGTCGAACTCCTTCATCGTCGTCTCGACGAGCTCGCCGCGCAGACGGACCTCTCGCGAGGTGCCGTCGATCGTGAGGTCGCCGAATTCGATGAGAGCTGCCATCGCGGCGGGGGTGTGCGTGTAGCGCCGGAGCACCGACGCGACACGCGCCGAGAGCTCGGGGGCCGAGAACGGCTTCACGACATAGTCGTCGGCGCCGAGCCGCAGCCCCAGCACACGATCGGACTCGTTCATCTTGGCCGAAAGGATGATCACCGGCACGTCGCTGGTGCGCCGGATGTCGGCCAGCACCTCGAAGCCGTCCTCTCCCGAGAGCATGAGGTCGAGAAGGATGAGCTCGGGAGCGCCTTCGGCGAGCGCCGCCTTCACCTCGGCGCCGCTCTCGGCCTCGGTCGTGGAGTAGCCCTCCCCTTCCAGCATGCGCACGACGACGCGCCGGACGTCCCGGTCGTCGTCCACCACGAGCAGACGCCCCATCGAGCCACGCCGGCCCTGCTGCTGCTCCATCGACACCACGGTCATCCCCGCACCACCTTCGTCATCCCCATCACCTTGGTCATCCCGCCCGCCTTGGCCATCCGGACCGTCTTGGTCTTCCGGACCGAGTTGATCATCCCCGTACCGCCCTGCCCGCACTCCCCAGCGCGGCTCCCGCCCCGGGAGTGTAACAGAAAAGTTGATCTTCCGTTGAGAAGTGGCCATCGGAGTGCGGCTGGCCGTCACAGAGCGGTGTGCCGAAGCGACAGCGCAACCGGGGTCTCATACGATTGTAGGCAGCAAGCGTTGTTGGAGGCAAGTGCCCGAGTGCTCGAAATGCCCGAGTGCTCGATGGCAGAGCCCGAGTGCTCGACGGGTCGACGTTCCCGCGGGAACGCGGACCATGGGCGTCTCGGTCTCACCAGAGGTCGCGACTGGCGCGACGGCCGATCTGGATGGAGAGGGCCTCGCACGAGGCGCTTTCACGTAGATGGATGGACTCAGAGGTATTCAGGGTTCTATGATAACCCTGAATAGGGAGAAGCCATGTCTCGGGTTGTTCGGCGCCGGTGGATCAGCGAAGCAAGGGGTACCTCGCGCCGTGACAGTCGCGGCTGCGAATACGAGGCCTACGTCCCCGACGAGCTCGTGGGCCGCGCCTTTGCTCTCGATGGCGCCGTCGCAGCCGATGTGGCAGATGCCGAGGCGGCAATCGTCAGACTGAATATCGAGGCAACCGGCCTCGTCGAAACGGAATCGCTCGCCCGTCTCCTGCTTCGCGCCGAGTCTGTCGCCTCGTCCCGTATCGAAGGACTGCAGATCGGTGCACGCCGGCTCCTCCGGGCAGAGGCCGCACGTTCTCTCGGCGAGGACCCCTCCGACGTCACGGCCGTCGAGGTGCTCGGCAACATCGACGCCATGGCGCACGCCATCGAGCAGGTGAGCGCCGGAGACGAGATCACAATCGGGCTCGTATTGGACGTCCACCGCCGCCTCCTCGCGGGAACGCGCCTGGAAGAGCACGGAGGCCGGTTCCGAGAGCAGCAGAACTGGATCGGTGGAAGCGACTACAACCCGTGCAGCGCCGCTTACATCCCCCCTCCCCCCGAGTACGTCAGAGCCCTCATGGCCGACCTTCTCGCGTTCTCCAACGACGACCATCTCCCAGCTGTCGCCCAAGCCGCCATCGCCCATGCCCAGTTCGAGACGATCCACCCGTTCGTGGACGGTAATGGCCGGACTGGACGTGCCCTCATCCACCTCGTTCTTCGGCGGCGAGGTGTGGCGCTCCGGATCCTTCCACCTGTCTCGCTCGTTCTTGCGACCTGGGCGCAGAGCTACGTCGACGGGCTCACCGCCTCGCGCTATCGGGGCCCAGCCACCGCGAAGCAAGCGACCGAAGGGACCAATCTGTGGATCGGTCGCTTCGCGGCCGCATGCCGTCGCTCGGTCGACGACGCCTCAACGTTCGAACGGCGAGCTCTCGCCATCGAGACGTCGTGGCGCGATCGGCTCGGGCGTGTCCGCGCTCGGTCTGCCGTCGACGTCCTCCTCCACCGCCTGATCGGAGCGCCAGTGTTGACCGTGAACAGCGCCGCTGCGCTCATCGATCGCAGCTACGTCCAGACCAACGAGGCCGTCACCCGCCTCGTCGAAGCTGGCATCCTCCACCAGATCACCGTCGGACGCCGGAACCGCGCCTTCGAAGCGCCGGATGTCATCACCGCGTTCACCGACCTCGAACGGCAACTGGCGAGCCCCGAGGGCGACACCCGCACCAGCGCACCGGCCCGAACCGTGCCACGTCGGCGATAGGAGCACATCATCTCTGGCCAACCCCGGCGAACCCCTGCCCGGACGCCCAAGCGTGTCGCCGGGGCCGATGTTCCCGCGGGAACGCGCACCATGGGCGCCGCTCGGCCGCGGCCGGTCAGGATGAGCGTGAACGAAAGGGCCGGCGCTGGTTGACTTGTCCTCGCCATGATGGAGCTGCTGATCGCCGCCAACCCCGATCCCGGCTCCACCCTCGCCTACTTGTTGCGCGTACCGCTCGGCGAGGGCATCGTGCTGCGCACCTCGGGCACCTGGCCGCGCACCAAGGCGCTCTACTGCTATCCGGTGCCGCCGGACGAGTGGCCCGACACCCCTGAGCTCGTCGAGCGGGTGCCGCTTCGCGCATGTGTCCGGCGCGGGGCGGCGATCGATCTGGTGGCTGCCCGGTCGCGGGAGAACCGCTCGCAGCTCGTGTTCACCACTGCCCGGGGACGCGATGCGGTGTTCTGGCAGTCTCCGCGCACCCGGAAGCAAGCTCGCCCACTCGTGACCCTCCCGGTCGCCCGGGCGGCAGGCATCGCCGAGCTGGAGATCATCGTCGACGCTCACGAACGCTACGCCTACCGCTTCGCCGGTCAACAGGTGCGCACGACGAAACGAGCGCTTCCGTGCGGCGATTACGGGATCCTCCTCGACGGAGCGCTTGTCGCCGCGGTCGAACGCAAGTCTCTCGTCGACCTCATCTCCAGCCTCACGAGTGGACGACTGCGCTACGCATTGGGCGAGCTCGCCACCGTGCCGCGCGCCGCGGTCGTCGTCGAAGACCGCTTCTCGCAGATCTTCAAGCAGGATCGAGTCCGGCCGGCCCTCGTCGCCGACGGGATCGCCGAGTGCCAGATCCGTTGGCCAAGCATCCCCGTCGTCTTCTGCGAGACGCGCCCGCTCGCCGAGGAATGGACCTACCGCTACCTGGCTGCTGCCCACGAGTGGGCCTCTTCCGAGGCCGCCGCCATCGAGCGGATCGGCGCTCACGCACTGCCCAAGCGTCCACCTGAGAGTGGGAACGGATCAACAACGGCCGAGATACGGGCATGGGCGCGAGCACAGGGGTTCTCGGTCCAAGAGCGCGGAAGGATCCCCGCCTCGATCCGCCAAGCGTGGGAGCGCGCGCACGCCCCGACTTGACCGATCACCCGCACCCTTGGTGCCGGCGTGCGCGCCCCCCGGGAGGCAAGGGCACCCTGAGGTCGTTGACGGTGATCATCAGGTCGAAAGGGTTCTTGGGCGACGGCTCGAGCCCGAACCGCCGGTAGAAGCCCGCAGCCTCGCACATCCGCCACATCGCTCCTCACTCCCGATCGCCGCGTTGCAAGAGCGTGAGGCGCTGAAACTCGACCATCGCGGCGCGGAGTGGTCCCTCCGACGCGTCATCGAAGTGCGAGCGAGCGTCGGTCCGGAAAAGGAGCGCTCTGGTAGCTTCGGCGGTCATGGCATGGCGGCCGCGGCGGTTCCGCTCGGCGCCGCCGGAGGACGGGGTCGCACAGGTCAGGGCCTTCTACGACCGCGAGGGCTGGCAGTGGGTCGACGGCGAGTCGGGCGACGCGCGCCGGTGGGGCACGGCGGCACAAGGGCCGGTCCAGCGTCGCCTCGATGAGCACCGCGCCGAGCTGCTGCGAGGATTGCTCCGCGTCGACGGAACCGGCGCAGAGGACGGCCGAGGAGTGGCGCTCCTGGAGCTCGGTGGCGGCGGCCAGCCCGCGATCCACCTGGCGAAGGGCGCGAGCAGCTACACCGCGGTCGACCTCTCGGGAGAAGGGCTGAAGGTCGCACGGGCAGCGGTCGAGCCGCTCGGGATCGACGCCGTCTTCGTGCAGGCCGACGTCCGGTCCCTGCCGCTCGGCGACGGCCGGTTCGACGTCGCCTACAGCGCGCACATGATCTACCACCTGCCCACTGCCGAGGACCAGCGCCGGGTTCTCGTCGAGATGGCGCGCGTCGTGCGGCCAGGCGGGGTGCTCGCCGTCGTGTCGGCCAACCCGTACCCCTGGCTCTTCCTCCTGCGCTGCCTGCGCCGGGCGATCGCCGACATGCCGCTCGTCGGCACGCTGGCGAACCTCGTGCGCCGGCCGCCGCCGCTGCCGTACCTCCCAATGTCCTCTGCATGGCTGCGCGACGTGCTGGCGCCCTTCGGCCCCACCGAGCTCTTCTCCTTCGGGGTGCCCACGACGACGTTCGCACGGCGGGTGGGGGAGGACAGGCCGGCGACCCGCCTGCTGTGGCAGGGGGTCTACCGGCTCGAGACGCGCCTTCCCGTGCTCGCGAGCCGGGTCGGCAGCTTCACGCTCGTCGTGCTGCGGAAGCGCTGACGTCGAGGGCCGCGCCGTCGGGCGCCGCGTGCGGGACGACGCTGATCGGTGGCCGAACACCGATGAGGCGGGCGCCGGGCAGTCCCAGGCGCACGGCGACGCTCGCTGCGAAGAGCCTCGGGACGAAGGGAAGGTCCTTCAAGATGTAGCGCCCGAAGAGCCTGCGTGGCTCGAGGCGCAGGCGGTGCAGCCACTCGAGGGCGCTCGCGCGCATCCACCTGGGCGCCGGGGGAAGGTCGCCGCTGACCATGGAGAAGGTCCCGCCGCACGCGACGAACCACACCGCCGGGAACCTGCGGGCGAGGACGCCCATGAGCTTCTCCTGCTTCGGCGCGCCGAAGCCGCAGAAGACCACCCCGGGCCGCCGCTCGGCGATCGTCCGGACGACGAGGTCCATCTCCCG
The DNA here is from genome assembly GCA_050743605.1 of Acidimicrobiales bacterium. Lineage (GTDB taxonomy): Bacteria > Actinomycetota > Acidimicrobiia > Acidimicrobiales > RAAP-2 > JAJYVT01. The sequence continues at coordinate 2,516 of JBOGGB010000408.1, read as the reverse complement.
GTCGCTCTGCTCGAAGCCGAAGGGCGGGCACAGGTGGCCGATCTCGAGACCTGTGATGCGAGCGTCCAGCGCGGCGGCGGCGGCCGCGGCGGTGCCGGGGGAGCCGCCGAGGAGGAGCACCCCGACGCCTTGGCGGGCAGCTTCCTCACACGTCGGCCAGATCATCTCGGACGCCGCGACCCGCTCGGGGACCGGCAGGCCCTGCAGCCGCGCGGCCCACACGATCGGCATTCCGTCGGCCAGCACGAGATCGCACTCTTCGAGTGCCTGACGGAGCAGCGGATCGTCGAGCGCCACGCGCAGGATGTCCACGTTCACGTTGGCCACCCGCCCGCCGCGCCCACGGGCTGCGCGCCCCACGATGCGCCGTACCGCGGCCTGCTCACTGAGCGCGTCCAGCGTCACGGCGGGGGAGCGGAGCGAGGTCCCGCGGTCCGCCCGGCGGTGCAGCGCGGCGGCGACGAGCTCGAGCAGACCGGCGAGCTGGCTCTCCCAGCGAGCGAGCTGCTCGGCGCGCGCGATCTCGCAGTGCGCGGCATAGCGCCCGTAGCCCGACCGGAGACGCTCGATCGCCGAGACGAGCCCTGCGGCGTCGTTCGGCGCGTGGACGGCGTGAGGGAACAGCGCGCGAGCGACCGGCCAGTCGCTCAGGACCAGCGGCCGGCGGGCGTAGACCGCCTCGTACGCGGCGCGCATCACCGACGTCGGCTCGGTGGTGAGGGTCACCACCGCGTCGCAGGCGGCCACGGCCTCCCGATACCGCTCGGGCTCGAGGTACCCGACCAGCCGGACATTCGGGGGGAGCGACGCCCGGAGCTCGGGAGGGCAGCGCGCCGGCTCGCCGGTGAGGAGGAGCTCGCACTCGGGGAGACGGCGGCCTGCCTCGACGAGCGCGGCGGCCGGCTCGTCACGGCCGAAGTTGCCCACGACGAGGAGACGGAGACCGGTCGGCGGCTCGATGTCCCGAGGTGAAGCTGAACCTGAAGGTGAGGTTGAACGTGAAGGTGACGGTGAGGGCTCGTCCCAGCGGCCGGGAGCCTCGTGCACGAGGAGGGGCGTGCCGCCCCATGCGCGGACCCGCTCGCACCATGCCTCGTCGGTGACCATGACCCCTGCGGCCTGGCGGACGAGCCGGCGGTGGACCTGCTGGAAGAGGGCGGAGACCCGGTCACCCTGGGCGCCGAACCCGCCGGGATGGCTGTCGAGCACGACGGCCGCCCCGAGCAGGCGGGCGACGACCGAGGTGAACCAGGCTGCGGGGACCGGCGGGTTGGTCACCACCACCAGGGCCGGCCTCAGTCGCCCGAGGTACCACACGGTGGCGGCGGCGGACAGCAGGTAGCGGAGGAGCACAGGCGGGCGGCGAGCAGCCCCCATGGGGAAGAAGCAGCGTGCCTCGCCCCCGACCGCCTCGGCGATCTCCGCAGAGCGGCCCGCGATCGAGCCCCAGGCGACGAACGCGACAGGTCGCCGGTCACGCGGCCGCTGCACGGCCCGGTCCGGGACGGTCGCCAGCGGAGCTCGCACGGCTCTGTTGTCTCATTGCGCCATCCCCATCGCGTCCCTCCTGCTGGTGGTGGCGGCCGAGACGGCGCCGGGACGCCTGGTCACAGCCCGACCCCGTGGAGGAACCCCTGCAGCCCCGACGTCCCGAAGACGGCGAGCGGCAGGAGGATCCCGGCCGGCACCGTCGCGGCGTACAGGGCCGCCACCAGGCGCCGGGGGCGCGTCGGCACCGCCAGCAGCCCGACGAGGTCGAGCAGCACGAGCTCTTGGGCGGGGGAGGCGTGGACCCCGAGCAGGGGCGCCGCGACCAGGCCGACCGGGATGGCCAGGAAGGCGAGGACCGACGGCGAGCGCCGGCGGAGCACGACGAGGGCGGAAAGGGCGAAGACGGGGCAGCACACGAGCTCCCAGCCGACCCGGGCGGCTGAGCGGGAGAGCGCCGAGACCGCCCCGTGAGGGAGCTGGAGGGCGCCAGGCGCCAAGGGGATCGGGTGCCACACCGCTCCGGTGAAGCGCCATTCGAGGAAGACCCACGCTGCCAGGAGCGCCGCGGTCGGGAAGGCGAGGACGGCGACCGTCGAGCGGACGGAGCACGGCTCCTGGCGGAACCGCTGCCACACGACGAAGGGCGCGGCGGCGAGGAGGCTCGCCACGTACACGAGCGCCGCGGGGTCGCACAGGACCGCCAGCGCGAGGCTGACGCCGGCCGCGTAGCCGCCGCTCGTGCGGCGCGAGAACATGAAGTCGAGGGCGCCGCCGACAGCCACGGCGAAGCAGGCGAGCCCCATGAAGCCCGCGACGTCCTCGATGGCGCTGAACCACAGGACGGGGGCGCCCCCGAGGCCGAGGAGCAGCAGGGCCGTGAGCCAGGCCGGCACCTGCGCGCGCACGAGGCGCTCCCAGCAGCCGTGGACGAGCCCCCCGGCGCACAGCGCGCCGACGACGGTGAGGGCGTCGGTGGTGCCCGGGAGCACCCGCGCCAAGAGGAGCGGGACGGGCGAGCCGTGCGC
>JBOGGB010000407.1:0-10774 GCA_050743605.1 Acidimicrobiales bacterium | reverse complement strand
GCGGCCTTCTTCGGCGCCGCTTTCTTCGCTGCGGCCTTCTTCGGCGCAGCTTTCTTCGCTGCGGCGCCGCGCCGGCGCGTCGACGGTCCGGCAGCCCTCCGATCTGCGAGCAGCTCGGCAGCACGCTCGATGGTGACGGTCAGCGGATCGTCCCCCTTCCGCAGCGACGCGTTGGTGGTGCCGTCCGTGACGTAGGGGCCGAACCGTCCCTCCCGCACCAGCACCTGAAGTCCCGTCTCGGCATCCGGACCGAGCTCGCGCAGAGACCCTGCCGACTGCCCGCGTCCCCGGCGCGTCTTCGGCTGCGCGAAACGCGCGAGCGCCTCGGTGAGCGTCACGGTCAGCAGCTGCTCTTCGGTCTCGAGGCTGCGCGTGTCGGCGCCCCGCGTGAGGTAGGGGCCGAAGCGGCCGTTCGACGCGAGGATCTCCTCGTTGCTCTCGGGGTCGGTTCCGACGGTACGCGGCAGACGCAGGAGCTCGAGCGCCTCTGTGAGCGTGACGGTCGCAGGCGACATCGACTTGAACAGCGACGCCGTACGGGGCTTGGCGCTGCCCTCGGTCGGCACCCCGAACTGGACATACGGCCCGAACCTCCCTGCACGGACCTGTACCTCTGCACCGCTCGCGGGGTCCGTGCCGAGCACGCGGTCGCTCGACGGCGCGTCGAGAAGCTCCTCGGCGCGCTCCACGCTGACCTCGTCGGGAGGAAGGTCCTCGGGGATCGAGGCCCTGTCCTCGCCCCGCTGGAGGTAAGGGCCGTAGCGCCCGACGCGCACGACGACGGGATCGCCCCGGGCGCCCACGCCGATCGGGATCGAGTTGATCTCCCGCGCGTCGATGGCGCCCAGGTGCGCCGCCACCGCCTCTTTCAGGCCCAGCCGAGCCGTCTCCGCCCCCACCGACCCTGCTCCGATCGCCCCGCCGGAGCCGTCGCCGACGCCGGCGAGCGCCTGAGCCTTGCCGGTGGTCTTGCCGGTGGTCTTGCCGGTGGCCTTACCGGTGGCCTCGCCGAAGTAGAAGCGCGTCAGCCACGGGAGCGCCTCCTCGCGACCACTGGCGATCTCGTCGAGGTCGTCCTCCATCGCCGCGGTGAAGCCGTAGTCGACGAGCTCGGGAAAGTAGCGCTCGAGGAGCCCCACGACTGCGAACGCGGTGAAGCTCGGCACGAGCGCGCCGCCCTTCTTCCATACGTACCCACGGTCGAGGATCGTGGAGATGACGCTGGCGTAGGTGGAGGGGCGGCCGACACCCAGCTCCTCCATCGACTTGACGAGCGAAGCCTCGGTGTAGCGGGCCGGCGGCTGGGTCGCGTGCGGGCCTGGTTCGATCTCGAGGCCGCGCACGTCGTCGCCCTCGGCGAGCCGCGGCAGGACGACCTCTCTGTCCGCGAGCTCCGCCTCAGGATCGTCCTCCCCTTCGACGTAGGCGCGCAGGAAGCCCGGGAACGCGATGACCCGGCCGCTCGCCGAGAACTCCGCCTCGGCCCCTGCCAGGGCGGCCGGCGCCCCGGGCATGGTCGCGACCATGCGGACCTGCGCACTCGTCCCCGTCGCGTCGACCATCTGGGAGGCGACCGTGCGCTTCCACACCAGCTCATAGAGGCGCAGCTCGTCGCCGTGCAGCGTCTGCGCCGCCTCTTCGGGCGTCCGGAACGCCTCGCCGGCGGGGCGGACCGCCTCGTGCGCCTCCTGCGCGTTCTTCACCCTGCGCTCGTAGCGGCGCGGCTCGGGAGGGACGTACTCGGCGCCGTAGAGTGCGGTCGCCTGCGCGCGGGCTGCGGCAAGCGCCTCGTCCGAAAGCGTCGTCGAGTCGGTCCGCATGTAGGTGATCCAGCCCTGCTCGTAGAGGCGCTGCGCGACCTGCATGGCCCGTTGCGCGCTGAAGCGGAGCTTCCGACCGGCCTCCTGCTGCAACGTCGAGGTGATGAACGGCGCTGCGGGCGACCGCCGGAACGGTCGCTCGCTCACGGAGCGCACCATGAAGCTGGCCCCGGTGAGGCCCTCGGAGAGCGCGCGGGCTTCGGTCTCCGCGAGCACTCGCACGCGGTCGCCGCGCGTCTCGCCTTGCTCGTCGAAGTCCCTCCCGGTGGCGACCGGAGCCCCGTCGAGCCCGACGAGCGACGCCCGGAACTGCGCGGGCTCCGCAGCGCCGACCTTGGCGAAGGTGCCCTCGACGCCCCACCAGGTGGCGGAGCGGAACCGCATCCTGGCCCGCTCGCGCTCGACGACCATCCTGGTGGCGACGCTCTGGACACGCCCGGCCGACAGGCGCGGCATGACCTTTCTCCACAGGACCGGCGAGACCTCGTAGCCATAGAGCCGGTCGAGGATCCGCCGGGCTTCCTGGGCGTCGACCAGGCGACGGTCGAGCTCCCGCCAATCCTCGACGGCGTGGCGGATCGCCGCCGGCGTGATCTCGTGGAACACCATCCGCTTGACCGGGACCCGGGGCGACAGCACCTCGGTCAGGTGCCACGCGATGGACTCACCCTCGCGGTCCTCGTCCGTCGCGAGGTACAGCTCGTCGGCCTCCTTGAGCCGGGCCTTCAGGTTCGCGACGACGGAACGCTTCTCTGGGGAAACCACGTACAGCGGCTTGAAGCCGTTCTCCACGTCGACACCCAGGCGGGCCCACTGCTCGGACTTGTAGGCGGCAGGCACCTCGTCGGCGCCGCGCGGCAGGTCGCGGACGTGGCCGACAGACGATTCGACGACGAAGTCGGGCCCGAGCATCCGCGAGATCGTGCGCGCCTTGGCCGGCGACTCGACGATGACGAGCGCCTTACCCATCCGATGCGCCTCTCTCCGGTCTCAGTCCGCCGCTACCATCGTCTGTGACTGCGACTCGTCCGCAGCGGCGGGAGCGGCTGCCGCGGGGAGCGCCACGTCCATGCCGGGCGTCCTGCGCTTGGAGAAGCCGATCGCCACGAGCAGCACCACGAGGGCGATCCCGGCGATCACGTACCGGACGTCGTTGTGGCGGAGGGTCACCACGACCGGCAGCACGAGCAGAGACACGAGGTTCATCACCTTGATCAGCGGGTTCAGCGCCGGGCCGGCCGTGTCCTTGAACGGGTCGCCGACGGTGTCCCCGATGACCGCGGCCTTGTGGGCGTCGGACCCCTTCCCGCCCTCGTGGCCGTCCTCGATGTACTTCTTCGCGTTGTCCCACGCCCCTCCGGAATTCGACAGGGTGTTCGCCATCAGCTGGCAGGTCAGGATGGCCGCCGCGAGGAAGCCCCCGAGTGCCAGGTAACCGATGCCGAAGCCGACGATGACCGGGGAGAGGATGGCGAGCAGCGCGGGCGTCGTGAGCTCGCGTTGGGCGGCCGAGGTGCAGATGGAGATGACCCGGCCGTATTCGGGGGTCTCGGTGTAGTCCATGATCCCGGGGTGCTCCCGGAACTGGCGGCGCACCTCTTGGACCACGGTCCCCGCCGATCGGCCCACGGCGCGAATGGCGAGCGCAGAGAACAAGAAGGCGATCGAACCTCCGACGAGCAGGCCCACGAACGTCGTCGGGTTCGACACGTTGATCTGGGTGAGCGTGTTGTGGAAGAGCGTCGACGGGTTCAGCTTCAGCTGCGAGCCCACCGTTTCGACGAACGCGGCGAAGAGCGCGACCGCCGCGATGACCGCGGACCCGATCGCGACACCCTTCGTGATCGCCTTGGTCGTGTTGCCGACTGCGTCGAGGCTCACCATGATCCGCTCGGCCTCGCCGGTGAACTCTCCGGACATCTCGGCGATACCCGCGGCGTTGTCCGACACCGGTCCGAAGCTGTCCTCGGACACCACCATGCCCGTCGTCGCGAGCAGGCCGATCCCGATGAGCGCCACGAAGTAGAGCGACAGCTCGATGTTGCCGCCACCCAACCCGATCGCCACGCCGATGGCGATCGCGATCGCGAGGATCGCCCACACCGACGACTCGAGCCCCGAGGAGAACCCTGAGAGCACCGTCGTCGCCGGCCCCGTGCGTGCGGACTCCGAGATCTCGCGTACCGGGTTTCGCTCGGTGGAGGTGAACTGCTCGGTGATCTGGCTCAGCACGAGCGCGAGCAGGACACCGGTCAGCACCGCCCAGAAGACCATGAGGTCGTGGACGTAGAAATCTGCCACGAAGTACGCGCCGATCACGGTCAAGAGCGCGGCGAGCCAGAAGCCGCGGTTGATGGGCGCCATGGCGTTGCGGTCCTTGGCCCGTGCCCGGACTGCGTACACGCCGATCATGGACGCGATGATCCCGATCGCCGGCACGATCAACGGGTAGATCACCGCCGGGGTGGGGTCGGCAGAGTGGCCGGCGAGGCTGTGGAAGGCGGAGTAGCCGAGGATCAGCGACGAGACGATGGTGATCTCGTAGGACTCGAAGAGGTCGGCCGCCATGCCGGCGCAGTCCCCCACGTTGTCTCCCACGTTGTCGGCGATGGTCGCCGCGTTGCGCGGGTCGTCCTCGGGGATGCCGGCCTCCACCTTCCCGACGAGGTCGGCCCCCACATCCGCCGCTTTCGTGAAGATGCCTCCGCCGACACGCATGAAGAGGGCGAGCAACGAAGCGCCGAACGCGAACCCGATGAGCACGGCGGTCGCCGTGTTCTGGAAGATGAGGACGATCGAGGTGGCCCCGACGAGCCCGAGCCCCACGCAGAGCATGCCGGTGATGGCCCCCGTGCGGAACGCCACCTGCAGCGCTCCGGCCATTCGCCCGCCGCGCGCGGCCGCCGCGGCGGTCCGCACGTTCCCGCGGACCGCCATGCTCATCCCGATGAAGCCGGTGAGGCTCGAGAACGCCGCCCCGAAGAGGAAGCAGATCACCCGGTAGATGCCGGCGTCGCCGAAGGAGAGCGCCACCGACCCGTCCGGCCGGGTCACCTTGGTGGCCGTGAAGAAGATGAGGACGGCCAGCGGGACGATGATGATGGCGATCGTGCGGAACTGCCGCCGCAGGAACGCCTCCGCGCCTTCTTGGATGGCGTGCGCGATCTGGCGCATCTTGTCGGTGCCGGTGTCGGCCGCGAGAACGCCCCTCATCAGCACGACGCCGGTGCCGATCCCGATCAGGCCGGCGACCAGGGCCAGCATCAGCCAGATCTCGTCGGCAGAGCCCAAGTGGAAGGCCTGGTAGCTGCCTTCCGCTACGACGGGGTGCACCATCTCCTCGCTGTCCTTTCCTAACCTCTGCGGCTTCTACGGCTGCGTTGCAGGTCTGTGGTGGGGATTCCGCTCTCAGGGTCCAGCCCCCTCCGGGCCGCAGGGCCCTTCCGCAATGGACACGGGCACCCGGCGGGGACCGTACGAGAAGGCGTTGCGCAAGGGCACGGTCGCCCGAGGCGCAGGGCACGATAGCCACCTCTCGCCGGACCGGCAAGGACCGGCCTCCTCCCCGGCGCGGCGCGAGCACGAGGCTCGGACCCGTACCGGCGACCTGGCCGGCCTGCGAACCTACGATTGGCCCGTGCGAGCGGCGTTCTTCGACCTCGACAAGACGGTCATCGCCAAAGGCTCCATCCCAGCCTTCGGACCGCCCCTGCGCCGGGGCGGCCTGGTGAACCGGCGCGTGGTCCTGCGGGCCCTGGTGGGCCAGCTGGTCTACCTCCACCTCGGGGCCGACAAGGACCGCCTCGCTCGCATCCGGGAGTCGATGCTCACGCTCACCAGAGGCTGGCCGCGCGACCGCGTGCGCCAGATCGTGCGCGAGGCCCTGCTCGAGACGGTCGAGCCCCTCATCTACAACGAGGCGCTCGAGCTGATGGAGGCGCACCACCGGGCGGGGGACCGCGTCTACCTCGTCTCCGCGTCCCCCGAGGAGATCGTCGTGCCGCTCGCCGAGCTCCTCGGCGCAGACGGCACCATCGCGTCGGTGGGCGAAGTCGACGGCGAGGGCCGCTACACGGGGCGGATGGCCTTCTACGCGTCAGGGGAGGGCAAGGCCAAGGCAATCCGGATGCTCGCGGCCCGGACGGATCTCGACCTCGGCGAGTCGACCGCGTACTCGGACTCCGCGACGGACCTCCCGATGCTGGAGTCCGTCGGCCGTCCCGTCGCGGTCAATCCCGACCGCTCGCTCGCCAAGGTGGCCCGTGAGCGCGGGTGGGACGTCCGGCAGTTCACGAAGCCCGTCCGCCTGCGCAACCGGATGGGCGTGCGCACACCGGTGCTCACCACCGGAGTCGCGCTCGCCGCGGGGGCGGCCGCGCTGTGGTGGCGGAGCAAGCGTCAGCGCACGGCGGAGACCGTCGCCATGAGCCGCTGGGCTCGGCGACGCGTGATACGGCCGCGCCACGCGCTCTGACACCGCCTCCGAAGGACGCGCTCTGACACGGCCTCCGAAGGGCGCGTTCGCCGGGGATCAGGAGGCGCGGAGCCGGCGGGCCGCCACCATTCCGAGAGCGACGAGGACGGCGAGGAGGAGGAGCTTCTTCATTCTCTCGATGGTAGTCCCCCCGGCCTCCGGCCCACCCGGGGTCGGACAGCCGGACAAGCCAGCCGGCTCAGACGGTCAGCAGGTCCCTGGCACCGGTGTCAGAGGAGGGGTGGCGGAGCTTCGACATCGCCCTCGCCTCGATCTGGCGGATGCGCTCCCGGGTCAGGTTGAAGTGCTCCCCGACCTCTTCGAGCGTCCGGGGCTCGCCGCGGTCGAGACCGAAGCGCAGGCGGAGGATCTCCCGCTCGCGCTCGTCGAGCGGCGACAGGAGCCGCCCGATCTCCTCGGGGAGGAGCGACACGGCGGCAACCTCGAAGGGCGACTCCGCGGACCGGTCCTCCACGACGTCGCCGAGCTCTGCGTCTCCGTCCTCCCGTAGCGGCTCGGAGAGCGAGAGCGGCTCGGCCCGGAACCGCAACGCCTCCACCAGCTTGTCCTCTGGCATCTCCACCTCCGTGCCGAGCTCGGCAAGGGTGGCGGGTCGGCCGAGCTTGAGCTCGAGGCGCGCCTGGGCCTTCTGGACGCGCGCGAGGGTGTCGCCCGCGTGGACGGGGAGGCGGATGGTGCGGCCGGTGTTCGCGATGCCGCGGGTGATCGCCTGACGGATCCACCAGGTCGCGTAGGTGGAGAACTTGAAGCCCTTGCGCCAGTCGAACTTCTCGACCGCGTGCATCAGGCCGAGATTGCCCTCCTGGATGAGGTCGAGCAGCGGCAACCCCGACGCCTGGTACTTCTTCGCGATCGAGACGACCAGGCGGAGGTTCGACTGGACGAAGGTCTGCTGCGCCCGCTCGCCGGAGAGGATGCCCCGGCGCAGCTCGCGCTTCTTGGGCGCCGGCAGCGCCTTGGGGGCGCTACGGAGCTCCTCTTCTGCCTGGCGCCCGCCTTCGATGGCCTGCGCCAGGCGCACCTCGTCGTCCTTCGTGAGCAGCGGGTACTGGCCGATGTCGGTCAGGTACAGACGTACGAGGTCCTCGTCGTCCCGTTCGATGCGTTCCTTCGCCACAGCCCCGTTCCGAGCCTTCCCGAGTCGTACGTCGCCGCCGGCTGGGGCGAGCTCCCCGCGCTCCGGCGTTCGTGGATGGCAGCGCCTGTCTGAGTGCAGGCAGCCGGTGGTCTGATTTTACAGGCGCGGTCAAGAGGTTCCCGCCGTGCCACTCCTGTCAACAGGCAGGATCGGCCTCCGACCAGGGGAGAAGGTCTTCACCGTCGGTCCCGTGCCCCACGGGGCCACGGACGGCCTGCGTCCACTCCGCCGCCTGCTGGGCCGACTGGGGGTCGCCCACCAGACCGTCGAGGAGCGCCTCGGCGGCACACAGCTCCTCTTCCTCGTCGGAGATCACGTGCCGGAGCGCCCGGATGGCAGGCCCGTCGGCGACGGGCACCAGGCGTGCACCGAACCGGCGGTAGGACACGAGCAGGAGGGGCAGGACGACCCGGGCGAGGCTCACGAGGAACCGGCTACCGGCGACCGCTTCGTCACCGCCCGGGCGATGCGGGGCGAGACCCGCGAGCATCGGGTCGACGACGACCCCGACAGGGCGCGTCAGCTGGTCGCGGTCGACTCCGGCAAGCACGGGCAGGCGGGCCTCCCACAGCTCCGCGTGCCACGCGTGGGCCGCGCTCTGCTCGAAGCAGAAGACCCGCGCCCCGTCGGGCAGCCCCGGCGCGGCGGCCCATGCTCCGGTGAGCTCGAACAGGCGCTGCTCCACCCAGCGGAACGCACCGTGGCGCACTGCGGCCTCCCCCAGGCTGAGCGCGCCGCGCTCGCCGTCCGGCGCGTCGTCCCCGGCCGCCACGGGCTCAGTCACGGGCCGGCCCCTCCGGCTCTGCCTCGTCCCGCGACCGGTACGCGTTCGTGATCGGCATCCGCCGGTCACGCCCGAACGCCTTGTTGGTGATGCGGACCCCCGGCGCCACCTGACGACGCTTGTACTCGGCACCGTCGACCAGGCGCACCCCGCGCCGGACGAGATCGGGGCTGAAGCCGCCCGCCACGAGGTCCGGCGCCGTACGGTCCCCTTCGACGTAGGCCTCGAGCACCGGGTCGAGCAGCTCGTAGGGGGGCAACGACTGGTCGTCACGCTGCCCGGGCCGCAACTCGGCCGAGGGCGGCTTCACGAGCACCGAGGTCGGGATGGGCTCGCTCGCCCCCTCGGAGGCCGCACGCGCGTTCCTGTAGCGGCAGAGCTCGTAGACGAGGGTCTTGGGGACGTCCTTGATCACGGCGAACCCTCCGGCCGAATCGCCGTAGAGGGTGGAGTAGCCCGTCGCCGTCTCACTCTTGTTGCCGGTGGTGAGGACGATCCATCCCGTGGCGTTCGAGATGCCCATCAGGATGACGCCGCGAAGGCGCGACTGGAGGTTCTCGTCGGTGAGGCCGACGGGCGGCGCGTCGAGGACGGCCTCGAGCACGGCGTCCATGCACCGATGCGCCTGGTCGATCGGCACGACGCGAAAGTCGATCCCGAGACGCGCGGCGAGCAGCCGAGCGTCGATGACCGATCCTTCGCTCGAATAGCGCGACGGCATGGCGATGCCGTGGACCTGCGCCGGCCCGATGGCGTCGGTCGCGACGGCGGCGACGAGCGAGGAGTCGATCCCGCCCGACAGGCCGAGGACGGCGCCGCGAAACCCGTTCTTCCCGAGGTAGTCACGCGTCCCGAGGACGAGCGCCGCGTAGACCTCGGCCACCGGCTCGAGCGGCTCGGGCAGCTCGGGGAGCGCCGGCTGCCGCGCGACGGGTGCGCTCGAGACGGAAAGATCGATCACGGGCACGCGTGGGGCACCGCGCGCGTGGAGCGGCACGTCCACCACCAAGAAGTCCTCTTCGAACTGCCTTCCGCCCGCGAGGAGCGCGCCGTCCGCGGCGACCACCAGGCTCGCTCCGTCGAAGACGAGCTCGTCCTGCCCGCCGACGAGGTTCACGTAGACGATCGCGGCACCGGTCTCGTCGGTGCGGCGCCGGAGCATCGCGAGCCGCTCGGCGCGACGCCCACGCGAATAGGGGGAGGCGTTGATGTTCACCACCAACTGCGCGCCTGCCGCGCCGAGCCCGGCGACAGGGCCGCAGTCTGCCCACATGTCCTCGCAGATCGACACGCCCACGAGCGCGTCGCCGAGGTGATAGAGGGTGGGGGGGTCGTCTCCCGGAGTGAACCACCGCTGCTCGTCGAAGACGCTGTAGTTCGGGAGCAGCCGCTTGCGGTAGACGCCGCCGACTCGACCGCCTGCGCACACGGCCGCCGCGTTGGCAAGACGGGGTCGCCGGTGGACCCATCGGGCGGTCTTCGTCTCCGCGACCATCGCGTCTTCGCCCGACATGGAGCCGCCCGGCGTGGAGCCGCCCGGCGTGGAGCCGCCCATGCCGGACGAGCCCTCGACGAAGCCGACGACGGCCGCGCACTCCCGCGTCGCCTGAGCGACCTCGGCGAGGGCAGCCTCGTTGTCGGCGACGAAGGCCGCCTTCAAGAGCAGGTCCTCGGGGGGGTACCCCGTGATCGCGAGCTCCGGGAGCACGCAGAGCTGCGCGCCCGCCGCCTCGGCGCGACGCAGCGAGGAAAGGATCCGCCCGACGTTGCCCTCGAGGTCGCCCACGACCAGGTCGAGCTGCGCCATCGCGACCCGGAGCACCACGGCCCCAGCCTACGGGAGGGGGACCCAGGCGATCGGGCCGTGCGCTCGTCGCGGCCGTGGTCGCCTGCCGGCGCACCCAGGGTCCCGTAGAGTACGCCGCGACGAGGGTGCCTGCGGGAGGCCGCGCGGCCTCCGGGGCGCACGGGTTCACGGACTGTTCACACGCAGGACATCGCCAGGGAACGGACCCCTGCTGTAATTGCCCGCAACTCCGAGGGGCGGCGACTCCGGGCGAGCACAGTCGGGCGAGCACAGTCGGGCGAGCACAGTCGGGCGAGCACAGGGAAAGGAAGGCAGAGGGTGGGCTACCAGGCCGAGTACATCTGGATCGACGGGACCGAGCCGTCTCCCCTCGTCCGCAACAAGACCAAGATCGTGGCCACCGGCAAGAAGCCCGGCATCTGGGGCTTCGACGGCTCCAGCACGAACCAGGCTTCGGGCGCCGACTCCGACTGTGTCCTCCAGCCGGTCTTCGTCTGTCCCGACCCATTGCGCGGGGAGGACAACGTCCTCGTGATGTGCGAGGTGCTCACTGCCGACATGCAGGCACACCCGACCAACACGCGCCACGCGTGCGTCGAAGTCGCCGAGCGCTACGCGTCGCACGATCCGTGGTTCGGCTTCGAGCAGGAGTACACCTTCTTGCAGAACGGTCGCCCTCTTGGATGGCCCGCCACAGGGTTCCCCGCGCCCCAGGGTCCGTACTACTGCG
>JBOGGB010000406.1:0-2593 GCA_050743605.1 Acidimicrobiales bacterium | reverse complement strand
GGGTCCGGGGCTATAGCTCAGTTGGTTAGAGCGCAGCACTGATAATGCTGAGGTCCGTGGTTCAAGTCCACGTAGCCCCACCCAGCAGGAGTCTGATTCTGGACACTCCTGGTCATTCCCGATGCCCTTCTTCAGTGGATCGCCCCGGAGGACGAGCATGTCGACGAGTGGCTCGTCGCTTGGCGGGTGACCCCCGGCCCCCTGGACCATCTCGGCGGCCGTACCGCCGTGGTTGGCCATTCCGCCCAGCACGAACGGCCCCTTGCGCGGCAGCACAGGGATGCTTGTGCAATCACCTTCGCGGCACACGGCTGCGCGCCCTTCCGCCGTAGCATGAGCCACCGTGGAAGAAGTTCCAGCGAGAGTGGCGCAGCGGTCATCGAAGGTGGCAGTCGTCACGGGCGCCGGATCGGGCATCGGGCGTGAGATCTCTCGCCGGTTGCTCGTGGCAGGCTGGGGGGTCGCCCTCGCCGGCCGGCATCAGGACACCCTCGAAGAGACGGTGGACGGACAGCCTGACCTGGGTGCCAAGGCGCGGTGCCGCTCCATGGCAATCCCGGCGGACGTCACGATCGCCGAGTCGGTCGCCGACCTATTTACAGCCGTACTAGCCCGATGGGGCAGGGTGGACCTCCTCGTCAACAATGCGGGCACGTTCGGTCCCGCGGGCTCGGTCGACGAGCTTTCCCTCGACGATTGGCGCAAGGCGGTCGACACGAACCTGACCGGCGCGTTCCTCTGCTCCCATCACGCGGCGCGCATCATGAAGGACCAGGAGCCGCGCGGTGGCAGGATCATCAACAACGGCTCGATCTCCGCCCATGTTCCCCGTCCACGGAGCACCGCCTACACGGTGACGAAGCACGCGATCACGGGCCTGACGAAGTCGATCGCGCTCGACGGACGGTCGTACGACATCGCGTGCGGGCAGATCGATATCGGAAACGCGGCGACCGGGTCCACGGCGACGATCCAGCACGGGGCGCTCCAGCCCGACGGGTCGCTGACGCCGGAGCCGACCTTCGACGTCGCCCACGTCGCTGACGCGGTCTTGTTCATGGCGAGTCTCCCGCTGGACGCGAACGTCCTCACGCTCACGCTTGCCGCCACCAAGATGCCGTTCCTCGGTCGCGGCTGAGCTCCTCAACTGACGCTCACCCTTCGAGGCCGGCGGCCTTTCCGTGACCAGGGCCCCTGGGATCGACCACGTCGTTCGTATACTCGACCGATGGCTGAAGGAAGCTCGCAAGGGTCGCTGATCCACCGGTACTGGCGGAGTGCGGCGTGGCTGGGTGCAAGCGGGCTGGCTTCCGCCTGCCTGGCGCTCGCGTGGGTGCCCTTCCGGGTCGAGCACAGCAACGTGGTGATCGCGTTGGCGATGGTCCTCGCGACCACCGCTGCAGGAGCAAGCCGCCACAGGATGGCGGTCGTCGGCGCGGCGGCCTCCGCCGCAGTGACGTTCACGTACTTCGACACGATTCCCTTCGACCGCTTCACCATCTCCAAGCAACCTGACGTCGCCACCGCCGCGTCGCTCGTCGTGGTCGGGCTGCTCACCGGCGAGGTCGCGCTCCGGATGGCTCGTGCGCGGCGGTCGGCTGCATCCGCCAGCAGCCTCCTCGACCGCGTCAGGGGGGCCGCCGAGCTGCTCGCGCAGGGTGAGGAGCTCGGCGTCTTCATTGAGACGGTGGCGGCCGAGCTGAGAGAGCTCCTCGGCGCGTCGACGTGCGTATTCAGCGCAGAGCCTCTCCCTGGATGGGTCGCGGTCGTCCACCGCTCGGGGGCACTCTCCGCCCACGGCGCGACGACCGACGGATCGGCGACGCACACGGGGCCGGCACTGCCGGTATGGGCGCTCGGCGACGTCGTCGGCCACTTCTTGCTGCCGCCGGGCTCCGGCACGTCCACGCCCGATCGGCTGCGCGTGGCAATCACGCTCGCAGACCAGGTCGGTGCCGCCCTGGCAGCGCAGGCGCCCCTTCCGCCGCTCGACCCGACCTCCCACCCGAAGGAGGGCCCACCGCACACGCTCGCCCCTCGACTTCGCGTCCTGCGGCTCGCGGCGCCTGAATCAGCCGATTCCCGCAGTGTCGGACCGTTCGCGCGGTTCCAGGAACTCCCAGAGCGGATTCAGCATGGCAAGGCGACCCCGATGCGACCCGATGACACCCTCCACGATCATCTTCGTGCCAGGTTGGATCCCGGCGACGTCGCGACGGCCGAGGAACGCAACGGTGAGGGCGCCGGTCGCGTCGACGAGCGTGCACTCGAAGGTTGGCACACCCGACCACGGTTGCACGCTGACCGCTCGCACTCTGCCGGCGACTCGGACTCGCTTCCGGTGCTCGACCGAGTCGATGGCCGTCGTGCCCGGTACTGGTTCAATCCGTGGGTCTCGTCGGCGATCGTCAGCCGATTCTCTCACCGCCGCGCAAGCTAGCACGTCCTCGTCTCCGGCCACGTCTTGTGCCGCGACTCGCGAGGTGACGAGCCGTCGGATGTCGAATGGTGCAATGGTCGCGCTCACATGTTCGAGTGAGGTAACCGCGGCGACGATCTTCTCTGCCGTATGGTCGTGAAGGAGCCGGCTTAC
>JBOGGB010000405.1:0-5164 GCA_050743605.1 Acidimicrobiales bacterium | reverse complement strand
GTCTATCGAGGATGCGAGGACGCAGACCGAGGCGAGCTGCCTCGACATGGCGTCACCGCGACCGTCCTCCGAACCTTCGAAAACGGCATCCAGGTTCGGCCGCTGGGGCGCCCCACATCTCTGGCGGACGGGCCATTCGCAATTGAGGGCTTGACGGCGCCGAGCGCGTCGACAAAGAGCAGGTCAGCAACGTAGAGCCCCCTTTTGGGCTCGCCGGGGCGAGCGAAGATCTGGCGCCGCGCTCGCCCGGCGTGTGGCCAAGCAGGGACGTCTTTCTTCCGCGAGAATTGCTGGGTCCGCCCCGGTAGGACGCCGAAGCCTCTGTAGTGCCGACGAGCCTGTTGGTCAGCATGGTGGTGGAGGGCTCCCACGGGAACCGTGGATTGTTGCCAAGAGCACGAGCATCAGACTCCTGAACTTCTCCCTGCCCTCCCCGGGACGGACACCGACGAGAACGAAGGGAGAGAGCAATGGAGGTGGTCCATCCGCGCTGTGCCGGGCTCGACGTCTCAAAGCGCGACGCCAAGGTGTGTGTGCGCATCGCCGGGGCCGGTCGCAAGAGGGCCAGCTCGACGGTGACGACCTGGGGGGCGGTGACGAACCAGGTGCTGGCCTTGCGTGACCACCTGGTCGCCGCCGAGGTGACGCTCGTCGTGATGGAGGCGACGGGCGACTACTGGAAGCCCTTCTACTACCTCTTGGAGGACGGTCCGTTCGAGCTCATGCTCGTGAACCCGCGGCACGCGAAGAACCTGCCGGGGAGAAAGTCCGACGTCTCCGACGCAGTGTGGCTCGCGGATCTGGGCGCACACGGCCTCGTCCGAGGGAGCTTCGTCCCGCCCGAGCCGATACGCCAGCTGCGCGACCTCACCCGCACCCGAACGGCGATCACCCGTGAGCGAGGCCGTGAGATCCAGCGCCTCGAGAAGCTCTTGGAAGACGCCGGCATCAAGCTTTCCTCGGTGGCGAGCGATATCAGCGGGGTCTCGGGCCGCGCCATGCTCGACGCGTTGATCGCAGGCGAGCGTGACCCCGCCGTGCTCGCCGATCTCGCCAAGCGCCGGCTCCGCTCGAAGATCCCCGAGCTCACCGAGGCCCTCACCGGCCGCTTCGGAGAGCACCATGGCTTCTTGGCCCGGGTGCATCTCGACCTCATCGACGGCCACACGAGAGCGCTCGCCGAGCTCACGGCGCGCATCGAGGTCGTGATCGAACCCTTTCGTTGCGCCCGGGAGCTCCTCATCACCATCCCGGGAATCTCGACCATCGTCGCTGACGTGATCATCGCGGAGACCGGCGGCGACATGGCCCGGTTCAAGAGCGCCGGGCACCTCGCCTCGTGGGCGGGAACCTGCCCGGGCTCGAACGAGTCAGCGGGGCGGGTGAAGTCCACTCACACCCGACCCGGGATCCCTTACCTGAAAGGAGCGCTCGGCGTCGCCGCCATGTCCGCTGCGCGCAGCCACGGCACCTACTTCGCCGCCAAGTACCGGCGGATCGCCTCACGTCGGGGACCGGTCAAAGCCATCGTCGCACTCGAGCACGCCATCCTCATCGCCATCTGGAACATGCTGTCGACCGGCGCCTACTACGACGATCCGGGTGGCGACTTCTACACCCGTCTCAACCCTGACAGGGCCAGGCACCGCGCCGTCGACCAGCTCCGCAAGATGGGCTATTCGGTGACCCTCGACACTTTGGCCGCCGCGGGGTAGCACGAAATCTTCGTATCAGCGTGGCGTCCTGTCGATGTTGACGAGTCCTGCCTTCGACTCCTGCCCTTCGACTCCCACCCGGGTGCCTCCTTCGTCGGTCAGGCGTGCGAGCGTGCCTCGGCCGTGGTCGATCGCGGTGGTCGTGCTGGAGGGACTCACCTGGAGACGTTCGCCGATCTTGCCGAGCGGCAGCACTCGAGCGCCGCGGGCGCCGCGTCAACCCCGACCGCGTTGCTCCCACTGGTGGCGCGCGACGCCGATCGGGTCGAACGGGAGCGGTTCGCGCCCGGCCACTCGACGCGGCGCTAGTTGCGCGGTCGCTGGCGGGGCTGGCCGGGGAGGGTGCCGGGACGCAGCCCGCCGCTGCGGTGGCCCTTCTGGCGCTCCTGGCGGCCCGCCGCGCGCCGGAGCGCGCGGTTGGTGGAGACGTCGTCGTCCGAGCTCATCTCCATCATCTGCTCGACGAGGCGCTGGCGCTTGGGCTTCGGGATCTGGCGGAGCTGGCGTTCGAGGCGACTCAGGTTCTCCGGGAGAGGGCGGCCCTTGTCCTGGAACTTGTCGATCGTCCGAAGGATCCGGCGTGCGTAGCGGCGCCGCAGCCAGGGGGTGCGTCCGATGAAGCGCGCCGGCACCGAGCGGAGCTTGCGCAGACCATTGCGTATGGAGGGCGTGGTGGCCATCGCCTAGTTCTTAGCTGATTGGCCCGGGCGTCGAAGTCCCGCCGCGAGCTCCACCGGCCCGCTGACTGGCTCCTGATCGGCGAACTGGGTGTGGTAGAGGAGGGTGTAGAGGCCGCCCGCGGCGAGGAGCTCGCGGTGGGTGCCCCGTTCCACGATCTTCCCGGCGTCCACCACGAGGAGCTCATCGGCGTCTCGCACCGTCGAGAGCCGGTGAGCGATCACGAGCGAGGTGCGCCCGACGAGCACGCGGCGCAGCGCCTCCTGCAGGGCTGCCTCCGACTCCGAGTCGAGGTGTGCGGTCGCCTCGTCGAGCACGACGACGTCGGGAGCCTTCAAGATGAGCCGTGCCAGCGCCACCCGCTGCTTCTCGCCGCCCGAGAGCCGGTAGCCGCGCTCGCCGACGAGGGTGTCGAGCCCATCGGGGAGGGTGGCCACGAGGGGGAGGATCTGCGCCTGCTCGAGAGCGGCCATGAGCTCCCGATCGCTCGCCTCGGGGCGCGCGTACAGGAGGTTCGCACGGAGCGTGTCGTGGAAGAGGTGAGGGTCCTGGGTCACCACGCCCACGACCCCGCGCAACGAGTCGAGCGTCGCGTCGCGGACGTCCACCCCGCTCACGCGGACAGCCCCCGCGCTGGCGTCGTAGAGGCGTGGCACGAGGCAGCTGATGGTGGTCTTCCCTGCGCCCGACGGGCCGACCAGTGCCACCATCTGGCCCGGGTCCACACGGAAGGAGATGTCGTGGAGCACCTCGGCCCTCACAGACGACTCCAGCGTGGCAACCACCTCGAGCGAGGCGAGCGACACCTGCTCGGCGCTCGGATAGGTGAACGAGACGTGATCGAATTCGATGCTCGCGGGGCCGCGGGGGAGCAGGACGGCGCCTGGGCGATCGGTGATCATCGGCTCGAGGTCGAGCACCTCGAAGACCCGCTCGAAGGAGACGAGCGTGGTCATCACGTCCAGGTTCACGTTGGAGAGCTGCGTGAGGGGCCCGTACAAGCGCGCCAGGTACGCGGTGAGGGCGACGATGGTGCCGATCGCGAGCACGCCGTGGACGGCCTCCACGCCGCCGAACCCGTATGCGAACGCCATCGCCAGCGACGCCGTCAGCACGAGCGCGACGAGGAACATCCGGGCGTACAGCGCCTGCACGATGCCGATGTCGCGTACGCGGGATGCCTTCTCGTCGAAGTTGCGTCGCTCGACCTCGGGGCGGCCGAAGAGCTTCACCAGCATGGCCCCCGACACGTTGAAGCGCTCCTGCATGACCATGTTCATCTGCGCGTTCAGGTCGTAACCCTCTTTCGTGAGCGCCCCGATTCTCCGGCCGACGAAGCGTGCGGAGATCAGGAACGCCGGCAGCAGCACCAGCGCGATCAGCGTGATCTGCCACGACAGGTAGAGCATCGCCCCGAGCACGATGATGACCGTCACGAGGTTGCCCACGACGTTCGATAGAAGTGTGGTGAACGCCTGCTGCGCACCAATCACGTCGTTGTTCAGTCGGCTCACCATGGCCCCGGTCTGGGTCCGGGTGAAGAAGGCGAGCGGCATCTGCTGGACGTGATGGAAGACCTTGGACCGCATGTCGTAGATGAGACCCTCTCCGATGATCGCCGCGACGCGGCGCTGGTAGAGGGACAGTCCTGCTGTGAAGAGCGCGAGGCCCGCGGCGACGAGCGCCAGCTCGACGACGAGGCCGGCGTTCTTTCCGAGGATCCCCCGGTCGATGATCGCCCTCAGGATGAGCGGGTTCACGGCAGCGCTGGCGGCGCCGAGGACGACCACCGGGACGAAGATCATGAGGATCTTGCGATAGGGCATGGCGAAGCGGAGCATCCGTCGTGCCGTGCCCTTCTTCACCCGGTGCTCGAGCACCGAACGGTCCTGGTGGAAGGAGCGCAGCCCCATCCACCCCGTGGCCATCCCGCGCATCTCTTCCCCGTCTGCCCTCAGCCCGCGCCGGCCGGGCCGCAGACCTCGTCGCCCGCCGTCATGAGCAGGGAGCCTATCGGCGGTCCTCTGCGTACCCCCGCGGCGCAGCCGCACCGAGGAGCGCGACAGGCGGCGCCTCGACGGTCACCTGAAGCCTGGAGCGAAGACGGGCGAGCGCGACGAGCACCGGGGCGCCGAGAACTGCCACCATCACCGCATTGCCCACGGCGCGGAACGTGTCGTAGGCGAACGACGTGACGACGTAGAAGCGGGCGAAATGGGCGAGCGCCTCGGCGACCGGCATGCCCGCATGGAAGCCGAGACCGGGGGAGGCCTGGTAGAAGGTCCAGTTCCACACGTCCATGGCCGCGCCGAAGCCGTACCCCGAGACGACGCCTACGACCGCGAGGACGGCGACGTCGCGTCGCGTGGGTCGGCCGGTTCTCCTGCGTCCCGCCACCCCTGCCAGGGCTCCCACCCAGCCCACCGCGAACAGCTGGTAGGGCAGCCAGGGCCCGACGCCGCCGGTGACGAGGGACGACACGAGCATCGTGGTGGCTCCGAGCAGGAAGCCGTACTCCGCCCCGTACACGTATCCGCCGCAGAGGATCAGCAGGAAGATCGGGCTGAATCCGCCGATGCCCGTGACGACCACCGCTCGTGCCGCGGCGTCGATCGCCGAGAGGGCGGCCAGGAGCGCGAGCCGCCGGGTGTCGAGGCGCCCCGCTGCCAGCTCCACCGCCGCCAGCCCGGCGGCGGTCCCGAGCGCGCAGGCCGAAGCGGTCGAGGCGCCAGGCAGTCCGCCGATGAAGGGCCAGAGGAAGATCCCCGCAC
>JBOGGB010000404.1:0-1757 GCA_050743605.1 Acidimicrobiales bacterium | reverse complement strand
CGATCTCGGCGATGCTCTTCTCGACACCGCTGCCCACGTGGTACGTCTCCCCTTCCTTCCCTCTGAGCAGCACCGCTTCGATCGCCGTGCAGTGGTCGCGCACGTGCAGCCACTCGCGGCGGTTCTCGGTCGAGGCGTACAGGGGAAGCGGCTCGTCGTCGAGCGCCCGGGTAGCGAACAGCGGGATGACCTTCTCGGGAAACTGGTAGGGCCCGTAGTTGTTCGAGCAGTTGGTGATCGTGACCGGGAGCCCGAAGGTCTCGGCGTAGGCCCGCACCGCGTGGTCGGCTCCCGCCTTGGACGCGTTGTACGGGGTGCGCGGGCGGTACGGGCTCTCCTCGATGAACATGTCGTCGGAGTCGAGGGCCAGGTCGCCGTAGACCTCGCAGGTCGAGATGTGGTGGAACCTCCGTACCCCGTGGCGCCGGGCCGCCTCCAGCATGGTCTGAGTGCCGAGCACGTTGGTACGGAAGAACCGGGCCGGGTCGAGCACGGCGAGGGAGTTGTGCGACTCGGCGGCGAAGTGGACGACCGTGTCGATCTCCTCGGCGGCCAGGGTTGCGAAGGCCTGGTCGAGGTCGCAGATGTCGCCGTGGACGAACCCTGCGGCGGGCTCGACGTCGGCCAGGTTCTCTCGGTTGCCGGCATAGGTGAGCGCGTCGTACGCCACCACCCGGTCTTGAGGGTGGGCGCCCACCCAGTAGCGGACGAAGTTGGACCCGATGAACCCGGCTCCGCCGGTGACGATCAGTCGCACGGGGAGTCGAGCGTAGACGGTGCCGCGGGACGGCGGGGCAGCCGGGCGGCGGGGCGGCGGTGGGCCGGGGGTGCCGGCTCAGCGGGCGGGGCGGAGATGGACGACGTCTGCGGCCGCAACCTCCATCCGCTCCCCCGCCACGTCCACCACCAACCGCCCGTCGGGCGCCAGGTCGACCGCCTCACCTTCGATCGACGCGTCGGCGGCCGCCTGTTCGACCCGGACCCGCCGCCCGAGCGTGACGCACCTCCGGCGCAGCGCGTCGACCGTGGCGCCACGTCCGTCGTCGCCGTCCAGCGCCGCCACACGGGGGGCGAGCGCGGCCAGGAAGGCTTCGAGCAGCGCCTCTTTGTCGACCGCCCGGCCCGCCTCCGCGGCGAGCGAAGTGCCCGACTCCAGGTCGGGGCCGCGCCAGTCGACGTTGCAGCCGAGCCCGACCACCACCGCCACCGAGCCGGGCCGGCCGCCGGGCGCCGCCGCGTCCGATTCGGCCAGGACCCCTGCGAGCTTGCGATCGGCGACGACCAGGTCGTTGGGCCACTTGATCCCCGGCACCGTCCCGGCCACGGCGCCGCAGGCGTCGGCTGCCGACAGCGCGACCGTGGCGGAGCAGGCGAAAAGCCCGGTGGGCGGGGCGGTCGGGCGCAGCAGCACCGAGACCAGCAGCGACGTCCCCGGCGGCGCCTCCCAGGAACGGCCCATCCGGCCTCGCCCGGCGCTCTGGTACTCCGCGACGGCGACCACGCCGGCCGGTGCTCCGGTCCGGGCCTCGTCGAGGAGGTAGGCGTTGGTCGACGCCAGGGTGGGGAAGCGCCGTACCTCCCAGTCCGGCGGGTGGGCCGGCGGGAGGGACATGGCCGCCACCCTAGGCTCTGCTGTTCGCGCCCTCCCACCCCGAAGGTCCCGCTCGCATAGGCTGATCCGCCGCGATGGTCCGAGATTTCGTGGGCAAGGTGGCATTCATCAGCGGCGGCGGCAGCGGCATCGGGCGCGCCACCGC
>JBOGGB010000403.1:0-6428 GCA_050743605.1 Acidimicrobiales bacterium | reverse complement strand
AAGTTGTGCGGAAGCGGGCTGCGATGGCTAGCATTGCGGGGTGCCGCTGGTCAAGACGCCTCTTGCCGAAGGCAGGTTGGGTCTGCTTCTCTCGCCGATGCTCCCGTCACCCCTTGCTGAGACTTCGAGTCGTACCTTGGGTAGGACACGCGGTACGACCATAGGTAGTACCGCGTGGCTCAGCACAATTGCCTCGGCCGCCGAGGACGCGGGCGCCGCAGGGATCTGGGCCTCGGACCACCTCTTTTGGAAGTGCCCCGCTTCTGAGTGCCTGACCACGTTGGCGGTCGCTGCGGCAGCCACCCGATCGGCCGCCATCGGAGCGTGCGTGCTCCAGCTCCCGCTGCGGGCACCCGCTGCCGTGGCCAAGCAGGCTGCCGCCCTGCAGCTGCTGAGCGGCGGCCGCTTCGTGCTGGGCGTTGGCAGTGGGAGCCATCCCGGGGAGTACGACCTTGCAGGCGTCCCCTTCCTGGGACGAGGGAAGGCGCTCGACGAGGGTATCGCCGCGCTGCACGATGCCTGGGCCACCGCTCGGCGCCCTGGCGAGTACCGCCTCGAGCCCGCCCCACCCGTTCCCGTCTGGGTCGGCGGGTCGAGCCCGGCGGCGATCCGGCGCGCGGCTGCTGGGGGTGACGGCTGGGTGCCGCTGTTCATCGACCCCGAGCAGTACGCGGCATCCCTCGAGAGCCTGCGTCACGCGGCGCAGACCGCCGGGCGAGACCCCCACGCCGTCTTCCCTGCGGCAGTCATGGTCGCCGCGCTCGGCGACGACGCGACGAGGGCGCGCTCGGCCGGCGCCGCCTGGCTCGCCACGCTCTACGGGCTCCCGGCCAAGGCGTTCGCGCGCCACCTCGTCGCGGGACCGGCCGAAGAGTGCGCTCGCACCGCGGCACGCTACGTGGCGGCAGGGGCGGCACACGTGATCGTGCTCGTGGCCGCCGACGACGCGCTGGGGGAATTCCGCTCCCTTACGGCCGCCTACGACCGCCTCGAGCCGCCGGACGGCGTCGGCCGGCAGCGCTCCTCGCACATGGCGGCGGTCGGGGCGTGAGCCTGCACTCCGAGCACGTCGCGATCCTCGGGGTGGGGATGACCGACATGAGCAGGCGCGACCTCTCCCCCGAGGCCATGGCCCACCAGGCGGTCCACGAGGCGCTCGCCGACGCGGGCGTCGAGCCCGAGCAGCTCGAGCTGGTCGTCGCGAGCAACGCGATGGGCGGGCGCCTCTCCGACCAGGCGTGCATCCGCGGCCAGTCCTGGCTGCGCAAGGCAGGCCTCGGGAACGTCCCCGTCGTGAACGTCGACAACTCGTGCGCCGGAGGGGCGTCCGCAGCGCAGGTGGCCGTCTTGGCGGCACGTGCGGGCGCCGGGGCCGTGCTGGCGCTCGGCGTCGAGAAGATGTGGACGGGTGACCGGGCCGCCACGTTGGCCGGAATCGAGGACGGGCTGCCCGCGGACTACCGGGCAGATATGCGCGCCCGCTTCGTCGCCGAGCAGAACCCAGGCGGCAGCATCCTCATGGGGCTGAACGATCGGTGGGCCCGGGTGTGCATGGAGGAGCACGGCGCCACCCTCGAGCAGTTCGCCGCGGCGGCCGTGAAGGCCCGCCTCCATGCGAGCTGGAATCCTCTTGCGCAGATTCAAGAGGTGGTCACGGTGGACGAGGTGCTCGCTTCCCCGCAGGTGTCCGGCGTCCTCACGCGGCTCATGTGCAGCTCGTTCACGGACGGGGCGGCGGCTCTCGTCCTCTCCTCCGCGCCGCGGGCGCCCCTGGATGCGCCCCGTATCATCGCCTCGGTGGCGCGCTCGGGGAACGGCGAGATGGACTACCACGACCGGCTCGGCGACACCGCCGCCGCGCTGTGGGAGGGCAGCGGCCTCGGACCGGCCGACTTCGACCTCGCGGAGATCCACGACGCGACCAGCCCGGAGGAGATCTACGCGCTCGAGTCGCTCGGGCTCTTTCCCACCGGGGAGGCAGGGCCGGCGACGCTGGCCGGAGACACCACCATCGGCGGGCATGGCCTCACCGTGAACCCGAGCGGAGGGCTCGTCGGCCGGGGGCACCCGCTCGGCGCCACGGGACTGGCCCAGCTCGTGGAGCTGGCAGTCCAGGTTCGCAACCGGGCGGGCCGCCGTCAGGTGCCCGGAGCGCGGCTCGGGCTCGCAGTGAACACGGGCGGTGTCATCGAGGGTGACGCCGCTTACGTCGGGATGCACGCGGTCGCGGCAGGGAGCCGGTGATCTCGCGCGGGATCACGGTGCGCGGCTGCGGCATCTCCGTCCCGGACAAGATCGTGACCAACGACGACCTGTCGGCGACGCTGGACACGAGCGACGCGTGGATCACCGAACGCACCGGGATCAGGGAACGGCGGGTGGGCGGGATCACCTCGCAGATGGCGATCGAGGCCGGGAGGCGCGCGATCGCCGACGCCGGCCTCGAGCCGGCCGACATCGACATCGTGCTGCTCGCGACGACCACTCCTGACGCCCTCGTGCCCGGGACCTCTGCCACCGTTCAGGCAGGCATCGGGGTGCCAGGCGGCGCGTTCGACCTGAACGCGGCCTGCTCGGGCTTCGTCTACGGACTGGTGGCAGCAGCCGGCCTCGTCGCGGTCGGGTCCGGCCGGGTGCTGCTCGTCGGTTCCGACGCCCTCAGCCGCATCGCGGACTGGGACGACCGGACGATGGCAGTGCTCGTCGGCGACGGAGCAGGCGCCGTGATCGTCGAGCCGGTGGAGGGTCCAGGCAGCCTGCTCAGCTGGAACTTCGGTGCAGACGGCACGTTGCGCCACCTGCTGAAGTGCGACCACGGCGGTTACATCTCCATGGACGGCAAGGAGGTGTTCCGCAAGGCGGTGCGGGTGGTCGTCGAGTCGGCGGAGCGTGCGCTCGCGGACGCGGGGCTCTCCCCCTCCGACGTCGACCTCCTCGTCCCGCATCAAGCCAATCTCCGGATCATCCAGGCCGCGTGCCAGCGGCTCGGCATCCCCGAGGAGCGGACGGCGGTCGTCATCGACCGCTACGGCAACACCTCGTCGGCGTCGATCCCGCTCGCGCTCGACGACGCCCTGCGCACCGGAAGGGTCTCGAACGGCGACCTCCTGCTGCTCAGCGGCTTCGGCGGAGGGATGACCTGGGCGAGTGCCGTCATACGCTGGGGGGGATGAAAGCACGGGCGTCTGACAAGGGCCATGCAGACGCCACGCTCGTGGTACTGGCGGCAGGGCGCGCGACCCGTTACGGCGGTGTGAAGCCCCTCGCCTCGGTGGGCGTGGCGGGGGAAGCCGTGCTCGACCTCTTGGCGAGCGACGCGCTCGGCGCGGGCTTCGGTCGGCTGGTCCTCGTGGTCGGACCCGAGACCGGGCCGGCGCTCCGCTACCACGTGCAGCGCGAGTGGCCACAGGAAGTGCCCGTCGAGTTCGCGCTCCAGCCAGGAGCGCGCGGCACCGTCGACGCCGTGCTGGCGGCGGCACCCCTCCTCGACGGGGCCACGCCTTTCGGAGTGGCGAACGCGGACGACCTGCCCGGAGAGGCCGGACTCGGCCTGCTGGCCACCCACCTGCGCAGCTCGGACACGGCGTGCGCCGCCGTCTGCTACCGCCTTCGCGACTCGCTGCTCGGCGACGCACCCGTGACCCGCGGTCTGTGCCAAGTCGACCACGAGGGAATGCTCGCCGCAGTGGACGAGCGGCGGAACGTCACTTCCCTCGTCGATGGGCGGATCGTCGCCGAAGACGGGCGCGAGCCCACCGAGCTCGACCCCGAGCAGCTCGTGTCCGTGAACCTCTGGGGGTTCCGGCCAGAGATGGTCGGCATCCTGCAGCGGGCGATGGCCGCGTCGGACAGCAGCACCGAAGTGCTCCTTCCCGTCGTCGTCGACCAGGTCCTCGCACAGCGCCGCGCCGGCGCGGAAGGCACCGAGCCCGTGCGGGTGCTGCGCGCACCCGGCCGCTGCATCGGCGTCACCCATCCAGGCGACGTCGCCCTCGTCCAGGCCGAGCTCGCCCGCGAGATCGGGCGAGGTGGCCGGTCCGCCCAACTGTGGACCGCGCTGCACCCCAGATGACGAACCTCGTGGACGTCGGGGCTCGGACGCGCCAGCGGCGGCTGGCAGCGGCCGCCACGATCAACGGCGCGCTGGTCGTCGCCGAGATCGCCGCCGGCGTCGCGGCCCACTCCTCTGCGCTCCTGTCCGACGCCGGTCATAACCTCGCCGACGTGGCGGCGGTGGCGCTCTCGTTCGCCGCGGTCCGCTGGGCTTTGCGGCCGCGGAGCGAGCTGCGCACCTACGGCAACCACCGCGGCACCATCCTCGCGGCCCTCGCCAACGCGACGGTTCTCGCGGTCGTCACGTGCGCGATCGTGGCGTTCGCCGTCGCCCGCCTCGTCCACCCGGTCGCGGTGCACGGCACGCTCGTGAGCGTCGTCGCGGGCTGTGCTCTCCTCGCGAACGGCGCGGCCGCCCTCGTGCTGCGAGAGCGCGGGAGAGACCTGAACGTCCGGAGCATCGGCCTGCATATGGTCGCCGACGCGGCCTCCGCGTCCGCGGTGCTGGTCGCCGGGATCGTCGTCGTCGTCGTCGGCCCCCGCGCCGACCTCGCCGACCCGGCGGCCTCGCTGGCGGTGGCCGCGCTGGTCCTCGTTCAGGCGGTCCGCCTGATCCGAGAGAGCGCGGACGTGCTCTTGGAGTCCACTCCTTCGGATGTAGACCTCGGGAAGCTGCGTGGGGCGCTGACCACGGTCCACGGGGTCGGAGAGGTACACGACCTCCACGTGTGGAGCCTCTCGAGCGACTACCGGGCGCTCTCCGCGCACCTCGTGCTCACCGGTCACCCGACGCTGGAAGAGGCGCAGGCGGTGGGAAGCCGCGCGCGGACACAGGTGACCCGCGACTTCGGGATCGCCCACACGACGTTCGAGATGGAGTGCGAGCGCTGCGACGGCGATCACGCCGACCCCTGCGGCATCGACGCGGCCGGGACGGTGCTCCGACCGGTCACCAGCACTTGACGCGCACCCGCACGCAGCCGCCGCCCGGACGCGGCGCGACCCCGAGTAACCGCCCGGCCTAGACCGACCAGCTCCTCGGGGCCGACGCCCGTGGCGACCCGTAGTCCGCGTTCCCGGGGCAGTGTCGGACAACCCCGTTCCCGTGGACCGTGCCGGAAGTTCCAGGAACCCCCGACCCGTTGTCACGAGCCACCTCTGCTCGAATGTCCTGCTCCCGCCCCCAGCCTTTGCCTTGCGGCACCAGCTGGTCCCTCCGGTCGGCCTTGCGACCCACCGTCGGGGCTCCTGGTCGAGCCTTGCGGCTCCCGATTGCTCGCCCGTCGGTCCGCCTTGCGGCGCCCCTCCGTTCGTTGACGGGTTCGATCACTCGAACATTCGCAAGCCTGCGCCCCGACCCGCGCAAAGGCAAGAGGGCGAAGAGAAATCCCGAGGTTGTCCCCACAAATCTTCTCGATGTCCCCAGAAGCGCGCCGATCGTCCCCAACGCGATCGCCTCCGTCCCCAGGCCTTCCCCAACTCGGGCGCGACGCGCGCCCACAGCCGCGCGTCGCGCCGCGTACGTCAAGACTTCGGCGATCCGGAGCTGGGAGCGAGCGTCGGACCTTGGAGCACGGTCACGTCCGCGACCTTCCAGCTTCCCGAGACCTGCGACATCGTGAGGACCATCCGCAGGACGTCGGTCTGGGGGGAGGTCACCTTGTCGTTGGCGTAGAGCTGGTCGACGACCGCGTAGATCGAGGCCTGCCCTGTGCCGTAGGACTGGACGTAGATGGCGCGCAACTGACCTCGAGAGGACGCGAGCGCCTGCTCGAGCTCCTGGCGGATCGTCGAGTTGAAGAACTTCTGCGCTTGCGTCGAGAAGGGCCCGGTTGCCATCGACGTGATCGCCGCGAAGTCGGCGTCGACCGTCTTGGCGTCGAAGTTCGTGAGGTCGACGAGGAACGACCGGGCAGCCACTTCGGCCTGCGCCTCACCGCTCGCACGCGCGTGGAGCCCGGCCCAGGCGAGTCCGAACCCGACCGTCCCGAAGATCCCGAGGACGGCGATGCACGCCAGCACCACGGCTCCCTTCCGCTTCCGCCCGCCCGTCGCCCGTCGCCCACGCAGGTCGGGTGCCGCCGCGCCGGCGGCGCCGGCCTCCCGCTCGGCCTCCCTACGCTCCGGTGCCCCTCCTGGCTCGTGCACCTCGGATGCCACGTCGACGTCGGTCCCTCCGACGACCTTCACTCCGCTTGCCATGGTCCCCGCTCCTTCTTTTCGTGCGACGACCGCTCGCGGGCGCCGCTCGTCCTCCTCCCCCATACAGAACGTGGCCGCGCCCCGTTCCTCACGCCGGTGGCTCTCAGACCCGCCGACGCGTCCGGCGTCGGGACGGTCGAACCCCCCACGCGAGCGCCAGCGCGGGAAGAAGC
>JBOGGB010000402.1:0-3987 GCA_050743605.1 Acidimicrobiales bacterium | reverse complement strand
ACCTGGACGTCGCCGGCGCCTCGTGCGACGATCCAGCCGCCCCGCTGCGCCCGAAGGGCCGCCCACCCTGAGGTCACGACCCCGAGCGGCACACCTGTCTCGACCGGTCCCTCGAGCGTCTCGATCGTTCCGCGCGCGCTGGCGAAGGCGACGGAGACCCTGATCGTGCGCTTGGCGGCGCTGCACCATCGCGGGTCGCTCGAGGGTTCGAGGAAAGACCGAGACGGGTGTCCGCTCACCGCCCAAGATCCTTGCAGCCGGCCGAGGCGTAGGGGCTCAACTGGCTCGGGGTGAGTCCGGTTGCGGCCCAGTGGCGGTCGATCGACTCGAGCGATGCGACCGGGGGCCAGGTCCGAGGACCAGGTCGTCGTCACGCCGTCCTCGTCGCGGGTGAGGATCTGGCCGCCTGAGCGGGGGGAGGTCGCGGACACGATCGAACCGTCCCCCACCGATCCGCCCGCGGCGGGCGCCCCGGCCCTCAGCGCCCGCCGATCGCTGTCGCGTCGCCCGGGCTCGCAGCCGACCCCAGGAGGGGGTAGCCCCCGTGCCAGGCCGTGCGGACGAGAGGACTCGAACCTCCACCCCCGAAGGGACCGGGACCTAAACCCGGCGCGTCTACCGGTTCCGCCACGTCCGCGTGCGACCCCGGAGGTGGTGCCGCCGGGTAGCCTCGCGCCATGCACGCTAGTCCTCTTGTCAGGCCCTTCGACGTCGCCGGTCATGACCCATCGGTCGTCGTGGACGTCTACCAGCGCCTCTTGAAGGAGCGCATCATCTTCATCGGGTCCGCCATCGACCAGAGCACGGCCAACACGGTCTGCGCCCAGTTGATCCTGCTCGAGGCCGAGAGCTCCGAGCGCGACATCTCGCTCTACATCAACTCGCCCGGCGGCTCGGTCACCGACGGCCTGGCCATTTACGACACGATGCAGTATGTCCAGCCCGACGTGAGCACGATCTGTGTGGGTCTCGCCGCGTCCATGGGCCAGTTTCTCCTGTGCTCCGGCACCCCCGGCAAGCGGTTCGCGCTGCCGCACTCGCGCATCCTCATGCACCAGCCCTCGGGCGCGATGCAGGGTCAGGCCGCCGACATCGCGATCCAGGCCGAGCAGATCGTCTACCTGAAGCGGATGATGGCTGAGCGGATCGCTTTCCACACGGGACAGCCGGTGGAGCGCATCGAGGCGGACTCCGACCGCGACCGCTGGTTCACTGCCGAAGAAGCCCACGAGTACGGGTTCATCGACGACGTGATCGACCGATCGGTGGCTCAGGTGGGCGGAAGCTGACGGTGGCGGTCGAAGCGCCGGCCGGACCGCCGGACGCGGGGTCAGCCGGGGTGAGGAGCGTGCCTGACGGAGCGGGCTCGATCGCGACGCGCCCGAAGGTCACGAGGGTCGTCTCGGCGGATGTCGCGGTGTGGTCCCGGTTGCGCGAGATCTGGCGCTCCCGGGAGCTCCTCGTCTACCTCGTCCGTACCGAGATCAAGGTCAAGTACAAGAACTCGTTCCTCGGGCTCCTGTGGTCGATGATCTCGCCGGCGCTGACTCTCGCCGTCTACACGCTGGTGTTCGGGATCATCCTGCACGACGGCATGCCGAACTTCGCGATCTACCTCTTCTCCGGGATCCTCTTGTTCAACCTCTTCTCGACGGGGATCCTCACCGCGACCGGCGTCGTGGTGAACAACGCGGGGCTCGTGAAGAAGGTCTCGTTCCCCCGTGAGATCCTCGCCCTCGCGGCTGTCGGCTCCGCGGGCGTGTTCTTCTTCTTCCAGGCGTGCGTCATGGTGATCTTCATGCTGGTCCTGCACTGGGCTCCGGCATGGTCCCTCCTGTACCTCGTCCTCGTCGGGATCGTCCCGACGCTCGTGCTCGCGTGTGCGCTCGGGATCCTGCTCGCGGCGATCAACGTCTACATGCGAGACACCCTCCACCTCGTCACAGTGCTCGTCGGGTCAGCGTGGTTCTGGGCGTGCCCCATCGTGTACTCGTACCAGACAACCTTGGCCGCCCGCCTGGCGAAAGACCACCTCACTTGGGTCTACTTTCTGAACCCGCTCACGATCGTGGTCATGACGTTCCAGCGGGTGCTCTACGGCAGGCTGACAATCGGGTCCACCTACCCACCGCACACGCCCCTGCACGTCCTGCCCCACTGGCCGGTGATCACCTACGTGTGGGGAGACGGCGTCGTGCTCGCGTTCGCGCTGGTGCTCTTCTACTTGGCCATGATCGTCTTCGGCAGGCTCGCAGGCAACTTCGCCGAGGAGCTCTGAGGTGACCACCACGGCCGTCGACGTCCAGGGCGTGTCCAAGCGGTTCCGCCTCTACCACGAGAAGTACTCCTCCCTGAAGGAGAAGGTGATCCACGCGGGCCGGGTCCCCCACGAGGACCTCTGGGCGCTCAGCGACGTCTCCTTCGAGGTCCCAGAGGGCCAGACTGTCGGCATCCTCGGGCGCAACGGGTCGGGGAAGTCGACGCTGCTCAAGTGCGTCTGTGGCATCCTCCAGCCGACCTCCGGGCAGGTCGTGGTGCGGGGAAAGCTGGCGGGGCTCCTCGAGCTCGGGGCCGGGTTCCAACAGGAGCTGAGCGGCCGGGAGAACGTCTACCTGAACGGCTCCATGCTCGGCTTCTCGAAGAGGGACGTGGACCGGATGTTCGACGACATCGTGGACTTCGCGGAGCTCGGGCAGTTCATCGACAACCAGGTGAAGTACTACTCCTCAGGGATGTACGTTCGCCTCGGCTTCGCGGTCGCGGTCAACGTCGACCCCGACGTCCTCGTGATCGACGAGGTCCTGGCGGTCGGCGACGAGCGGTTCCAGCGCAAGTGCCTGGACCGAGTGAAGCAGTTCCAGCGCGAGGGTCGCACGATCCTGTTCGTCAGCCACGCGCCGGACCTGGTGCGGTCGATCTGCGACCGGGCGGTGGCGCTCTCCGACGGCGAGCTGATCGGAACGGGCCTACCCGGCGAGGTGATCCGGCTCTTCCGGGAGCGGCTCCTCGAGGCCGGAGACGCGATCGGCGCGTCGGAGGTCGCGGACGCGCTCGGCGTCGCGGCGGAGGATCAGCCGTACGGGGGCCTGTCGTTCCCCGATCCGGCGACGGACCTGGACCCCTGCGACCTTGCAGTTGCGGATGCAGCCGCAGGCACCCTGTCGCCGGTCCCTCCGGCACCCCAGGAGAGCCGGCCTGTGCGCCTCACCGACGTCTCCTGCGTTCTTCCCGCCGGGCGGGAGCTCCGCTACCTGCTGCCGGGAGAGCCGATCACCATCCGGGTGTCATTCGAGTCGGCGAGGCCGGTCCGCGGGGCGGTGTTCCAGCTCGAGGTGCGCGGCGACAACGGGTCCGGTCTCTTCCGCACCGACAGCGAGATTCTCGGCATGACGTGCGACCTGGAGCCGGGGCCCGGAGCCTTCGAGTTCCGTCTGGAGGCGGTGCCGCTTCTCGACGGCGCCTACGACGTGAACATCGGGGTGGAGACCGCACGCGGGCTGAGCGACTGGCGGGAGCCGGCCTGCCGGTTCGAGGTGATGAACCCGGGCCGGTCCACCGGGGTCGTCGCCCTCTCGGTGCAGGCCGTCCTCGTCTCGAGCGCCGCGGTCCATGCCGGCGGCACGGCGGTGTCATGACCCCCGCCGGCTCCGAGCAGGTTCCGGTCGACGACTACATCCAGCAGGTGATGGCAGAGATCGACGACGAGGTGCGCCGCCGTCGTGGCGAGATCTCCGTCCAGCTCGAACGGGAGCTCGACGAGCTGTTCCTCGAGCACGCGCCACTCGCCGCGCGCGGCGGCGACCTGGCCGACGCGCTCGCGCTCGTGGACCAGGCGGCGTTCATCGACCCCGTGGTCCCCGTGGCGTCGCAGCGGCGGGCCGGGTCGGCGGTGAAGAAGGGGATCCGGTCGCTGAACCTGTGGTACGTGGGCTGGATCACCCATCAGGTGAGCAAGCTAGGAGCCGCGGTCGGCCGCGCGCTCCACGC
>JBOGGB010000401.1:0-2006 GCA_050743605.1 Acidimicrobiales bacterium | reverse complement strand
CTCGCCGGCAGGCCCTCGGTGAGACCAGGCACGATCGGATGGCCGACCATCACGACGGGGAGGCCCGAATCGATCACGCGAGAAAAGGGGACGAGGTCGTCGCCCCGAAGCTCTGCGAGCGGCGGATCGTTCGCCGGTCCTGTGTCCGTGTCGGCCGATGCGTGCCCCAGGCCCGGGAAGTGCTTGCCGACCGCCACTATGCCGGCCGCGCGCAGACCTGCCGCGAACGCGGTGCCGTATGCGGCGACCACGTCCGGTGTCGCGCTGAACGAGCGCTGCGACTCGGAGGCGACCGGGTCTGTCGCTGACGCGGTGTCGAGCACGGGCGCCAGGTCCATCGTGATGCCGATCTGTCGCAGCGCGGCGCCACGCGCCGCCATCGTCGCCTCCACCTGCGGAGCAGTCCATTCCGCGACCATCCCGCGCGGCGAAGGGATGATCCCGAGCACGTTTGCGAGGCGCGACACCGGACCTCCCTCTGTGTCGGTGGACATCCACGGGCTCACATGTCCTGCACCGGCCGCATCGTCGTCGAGATCGGTCAGGCCGGTGCGTATAGCCGGGCCGGACACCGCTGTCGGCTCGCCGAGAAATACGAACCCACCGACGCCGGCTTGCGCCTCCGGTGCGAGCGCCTCGACAGCGGAGAACTCGCCGATGACCATGAGAAGCTGATTGGCGATCCGCTGGAGGGGCCAACGTGTGACCGGGCTGACGCACGGCGTGTGCGGGGCGCTCGTCGAAGTGGACGGGCGGGTGGAGGTCGTGGTGGGGGTCGTGGTCGAGGTGGAGGTGGAGGTCGTGGTCGACGTGCCCGAGCCGGCCCCGGAGGTGGTGGGAGTCGCCGAGCGGCCCAGCGCGCCGCACGCAGAGAGGGCCAATCCGGCCAGGGCGCACGCGAGGACACGCGCCCACCCTGACCGTCTGCGTTGCGCAGACTCGGCGAGGCTCATTGCCCCACGTCGCCGCCGAGCGCCGTCACCCCTTGCGGCGCTCGAAGATGCCCCGGACGTACGCAGCCTGGCCGACGTGCTGGAGGTCGTCGGCCAGCACGCTCACGAGGCGTGCACCCAGGGTGACGTGCGGATCCCAGCGAGTGTCGACCACGCGGTCGAGGTCGGAGTCGCCGAGCCCGCGCACGTAGTCCAGGGTGGCGGCTCCTACCGAGTCGTGGTAGCCGAGGAGGAGCTCAGGCTCGACCGCGACGTCTCCGACGTCCTGTGGGCTCTGACCGTAACCGGTCTCGGCCCGTTCGAAAGGCAGAGCGAACCGGGTGTCCCAGCCCTCTGCCGTCCATCGCTGCTCGGCGCCCGCGACGTCTGCGACATGGTCGTCCTGAACCCTCGTGAGGTGCCACACCAGCCAGCCGATGGTGTTGGCACGAGGCTCGGGTCTGAACACGAGTGCCTCGAGCGAGAGCCCGCTCACGACCTCGTGGACCGTCTCGTGGACACGTCCGAAACCGTCGACGAGGAGCTCCAAGGTGGAAGTCATCGTCCGCTCCTTTCCCTCTCCGCGTGTTCTTCCCTGCCGTACGCCGCCGATCTCCGAAATGGGCCTCCGGCTCCGACCTTTGTCGTGAGGATCTCACGGCCGGGTCCCCGGCGATGCTTCCCCCAGGAGCCTCAGGACCTCTTCGTCGCTCGTCTGGGTGAAGTCCTGGTACCACTGGCCGATCGAGATGAAGGGCTCAGGCGACTCTACGCAGACGATGTCGTCCGAGACCTCCCGGAGTGATGCGAGCGTCGAAGCGGCGATGACCGGTGCGGCAAGGATGACTCGGGCTGCGCCGCGTGCCCTGGCGACCAGACAGGCCGCCGTGGCCGTCGAGCCGGTCGCGATGCCGTCGTCGACCACGACAACCGCCCGGTCCTGGAGTGGGGTGGGAGGCCGTCCCCGTCGAAAGGTGCGTGCCATGTGGTCGAGCACGGCTCGTTCGTGCGCCTCGATCGAGGTGAGGGACGGCGCGCTCACCGCAGCTGCGCGACGGACCCCCTCGTGCACGA
>JBOGGB010000400.1:0-1972 GCA_050743605.1 Acidimicrobiales bacterium | reverse complement strand
TTCAGGCGGCGAGAGCGCACTGTTTGACGAGCTCGTCGATGGTGTCGTCGAGCCTGTCGAACTGACGACGGATCGGCGTGGGGACGGCGCCTGGGTCGAAGGTGTGGGCGAGGCCCTGGCGGAGCAGTCGTGCGTAGGTTCGCGCGAAGAACATCGCGACACGAAGGCCGAAGGGAGTGACGCGGTAGTGGTGGGTGTGCGGGATGCGTTGGACGAGCCCGTGCAGGCGAAGGCGTCGCAGGTCGTAGGTCATCCTGCCCGCGGTCATAGATGCCGGGTCGATGCCCAGCAGTGGGGCGAGGTGCTCGCGGAGGTCTCGGCTGGAGAACCCGTCGGGCAGGAGACGGAAGACGACGAGGACGCTCAAGAGCGCCTGGACTCTGGGGTCGCCGAAGCGGAGCGCCGGGCCGCGCTGGCCGTTCACGATCACCGGTGCGCAGACCTTGGCGAAGGCGTCCTCGCCGATCGTCGGGTCACAGCTCGTTCGTTGCACCTCCAAGAGGCGCCGGTTGGCGGAGAAGCCGATCTCCCCGAGGGCGGGGAGATTATGGAGCCGTTTGCCGACGCCGAAGTCTCTGGCGTCGTTGATCGTCGTTTCAGTACGCAGCGCTCTGCCCAGCTTGTGGTACTGCTTGATCTTCGTGTGCTTGTAGTCGACGTGAAGGGAGGGCACGACGCCCTCGGTGAGCACCCGGGTGCGGAACCGCCCTGGCGTTCTCTTGGTGACACGTCGGGCGAAGATCAAGGCGACCTGATCGGGACGACCGAGGTCCAAGTTGTCACGGATCACCTCCTCGAAGAAGACCCTCCCCGATAAGGGGCGGTCGAGACACTGGGTGAGGGAGAACTCGGCCTGGAGGATCGAGACGTCGTAGCGATAGCCCGCCCGACGGTCACGTCCGGTGAAAGGGTGCGGCAGGATCGCCAGCCACTTGCGCAAGAGCGCGTCGATCTTTCTCGCAGAGAGCCGGGCGCAGATGCGGCGCAGCCTGTCGGGGTCCTCGCAAGACGAAAAGCCGTTGTCGAGAGGCTCGAAGCCGATGCCGGCGTGTTCGGCCTGGCGCTTGGCCCACTCGTTGCCGTTCAGGCAGAGTTTCCCGTTGAAGGGGAAGTAGCTGCAGAACTTGATGAAGAACGGGCCGAAGTCCTTGTCGAGACAGTAAAGGTAGTAGTGGTTGACCATGACGGTCGCGCGGACGATCCAGGGGTAGGTCGCTCCGGTCTCGGGGTTCCGGCGCTTCTCGGTGCGATAGGCGGTGGCCTTCTCCTGGGCCTTGCCGACGAAGAGCACGCCCTCGTCGCCGGTGAAGTTCGCGAGGTACTCCTTTGCGACGTCGTCCTTACGCTGGCCCTTCTCGAAGGTGACGAGGTCAACGCCCATTGCGGCGACGAAGCGCTCGATGTCAGCCACGAACCCCCGGGTCATGGGATCCATGAGCGCCGAGGAGGCGAACGTCATGCCACGGTGGTTCTTGAAGAATCCGACGACGCCGGTCGCGTACTGGAGTTTCGGGACGTAGAGGTTCAGGTACATCCGGTCGATGCACTCGACCTCGAGCGTGACGTGGTCGGCGAGTACGTCGGCCACCGAGCGGGGTAGCGTCATGTCGGGCTCCGGTCGTCGCTGCCCTCACGGGCACCCAACCGCTTCGGGCGGTTCATGACGGCAGGGTATACACCTCGCCGGTTTTGCGCATGGCCGGAGCCCACGCCCAGAGGCACTCATCCGACGGGCGCGACGTACAGCTCGTCGGGCTGGGGCGGAGCCCCGCTAGCTAGTTCTCCCGAACTGACCCTGACCGGTGAGTGGTCTATGCGGCGGCGGTCACCGAGATGAGCTGTGGAGTGCCGTGCTCCTCGGTAACCGGCTCACCGTCCGCTTCAAGTCCAGCGCTGTGCGTTGAGATGGGCCTCGATCGCGCGATCGCTGCACTCCTTATAACACCGGTGCCGGAGAGCGGGCCGAGGCGTT
>JBOGGB010000399.1:0-3769 GCA_050743605.1 Acidimicrobiales bacterium | reverse complement strand
CCCCTGCCCGGCCACGACGACCGCCGCCCCTCCATGCACCGGACCGGGACCGCTACTCCTGCTTCGGCTGCCAGGCACGCGTCGGGGTGGGGTGACACCAGCATGGTGACCGAGCTGGATCGCGAGCCAATTGCCGTCGTCGTCGACGCGCTGCGCTCCCAGGAGAAGGTCCTCTCCACCCTGGCCGACGCGCTTGAGGCTGAGGGAGCAGCAGCCCTGCGCCGACAGGATGGGCATCCGCTCCTGCCAGTCACCTTCGGCGCCGAGGGTGCCGCTTCGTACCTCTCGATCGGAGTGACGCTGCTCCGCGAGCAGGGGCCATCGGCCAGGTTCGTGGGTGGCCGGAGCCTGTGGCTCCGCGAGGAGCTAGACGCCTGGGCAGCCGGGCTCCTGACCGCGCCGGCGCATCGGCGTGGTCGCCGGCGCGGCTCGGGAGCAGCCGGGGGGACCCGGAAGACCGAGGCGCGTCCGGTCGTGGCCCAAGTTGCCTCCCGATCGGTGACCACGCGATCGACGGACCGGCCGGCGCACCGCTGAACCGCCGGTACTCGACCGACTTGCAGTCGGCGCCCAGCTCCGTCGCCAGCTGGCGGCTTGCGTCATTCCCGCCGACCGTGACACCCCAGACGTACCATCGTGATCCGTGCCGGAGTGCGGTTGGCCGGCTGCCTTCGACTGACCTCATCCCGGCCCAACGCGTGGAGGCAGACACCATGGCGCACATCACCTATCGAGTGACGGGGCGTGGGCCTGACGGTAAGGCCACGGCTCGGAAGTTCCGCAACACCGACGCAGGGCGAGAGGCGGCGCGCACCTTCGCCGACACCCTCAGAGATACGAGCACCTTCTACGACGTGCGTTACCGCGTCGGCACTCGGGAGGCGAGCAAGACGTTCACCCACCGCAAGGACGCTGACGCGTTCCTCGTTACCACGGTGGCCGACCGGCTCCGTGGTGTCGTGGTGGACCCCCGCCGGGCGCGAGAGACGGTCCGGGAGTACGCCGATCGGTGGCTCGACGACCGCCACGACCTCGCTGAGAAGACCGCCGAACTGTACCGGTGGCTGCTCGACCGCCACGTCCTTCCAAGGTTCGGCACCGCCAGCATCGGCGCAGTCTCGCCCTCGTCCGTCCGTGCGTGGCACGCCACCATCGCCAAGGATCACCCAACCACGGCCGCCAAGGCGTACCGGCTCCTGCGCGCGATCTTCGCCACCGCCATCGCCGACGAGATCATCATCCGCAATCCCTGCCAGGTGAAGGGTGCCGGTCAGGAGAAGGCACCCGAGCGTCCGGTGGCGACGATCGCAGAGGTGCAGGCGCTCGCCGACGCCATGCCCGGCCACCTCCGCATCGCGGTCCTGCTCGCTGCTTGGTGCCAACTCCGGCGAGGTGAGCTGTTGGGGCTCCGGCGGCGGGACATTGATACGCTCAGCGGCAGGATCACGATCAGCACCACCCGCGTTACGACGAAGTCCAAGGGGACAGTCGAGAAGGCGCCCAAGACTGACGCTGGACGTCGGACCCTCACGGTGCCGCCGAACATCCTCCCTCAGCTCCGCCGTCACCTTGATGAGTATGTCGGCGCCCAGGCGGATGCTTCGCTGCTTGTGGGAGAGCACGGCCGACCGGTCATCCCAGGCGTGTTGCAGGCGGCTTGGCATCGAGCGCGGCTGCAGGTCGGACGACCGGACCTCCATCTGCATGACCTTCGGCACTCCGGGTTGACGTGGGCAGCAGCGACCGGAGCCACCACGAAGGAGCTGATGCGTCGGGCCGGTCACGCGAGCCCTGCTGCCGCGTTGCGCTACCAACACGCCACCGAGGACCGGGACCAGGTGCTCGCCGAGGCCCTTGCCAAGCTGGCGCCCAAGGCCCCGATCGTCGCTATTGCCGAGGGTCATGGGCGGAAGAGTCGCGGGATGGACGCGGGATGAACCGAAGCCGATAGCTAGTAACGACAACCGGATAGGCTGTCTACCTGCGGAAATATAAGAGCGGCCGACGAGGATCGAACTCGCATCATCAGCTTGGAAGGCTGAGGTTCTGCCATTGAACTACGGCCGCAGGGGTCGCGCCGACCGGCACTGCCGGCACCACCGACAAGATTGTACGTATCGCGGTCCGGGACGTCGGCGCACGTGTCAACCCGGAGCGCGGGCGTCTACGGTCCCATCCGTGCCTTCGACGATGTACGAGCGAGTGGGCGGCGAGGAGTTCTTCAGGTCCCTGGTGGACCGCTTCTACTCCGGTGTCGCGCACGACCCGGTGCTGCGGCCCCTCTACCCCGACGACCTCGAGGCGCCCAACGAGCATCTGCGGATGTTCCTGGTTCAGTACTGGGGAGGTCCGCAGACCTACCGCGAGCAGCGCGGTCACCCGCGGCTGCGAATGCGCCACGTCCCGTTCGCCATCGGGCTCGTCGAGCGAGACGCGTGGCTGAACCTCATGCTCTCGGCACTGGCCGAGGCGGGGCTCGAGGAAGGTGACGAGGCGGAGATGGCCGAGTACTTCCGTGTGGCTGCGACCCAGCTCATCAATCAGCCCGGTCGGCCTCCTCGCTGAGCACAGCGTGGGGCACTTTCACTCGGACCCGGCACCCCGGAGGCTCTTCAGGTCGAAGCTCCGCACCCGCTCGTCGAGCGGCACGACCATCTCCGGCGAAATCGAGCGGTGCGCGCGTGTCCGAAGGTGCACTCCGGTGCCGATCGCCACGAACTGGACCACCCTCGTGCTCGAGCTGGCGCGTCCCTCACGCAGCTTCACCGCGACGATGCCTTCCGCCTTCATCGCGCCGCCTGCCTGTTGCATGCGTTCCATCGCTTGCTCGCGTGCGAGGTAGAGCGCCTGCGTGAGATTGGGCAGCTCGACGTTCTGGCCCTGCTGACCCGCCCATTCCCGTGCCGTACGGCGCGGGGCGATGACGAAGCTCGCGCCGGCGGCAAGGCCGAGGGGCCACCATCCTGCGCGCGTGAGAAGGACGAAGTCCCGGGCGGACAAGTCGGACACGAACTGGAATCCCTCTGTGGGCCCAGCCGTGCGACGGACCGCCGTGCCCGTCAGTTCGATGGCGACATGGTGGGAAGACACCCGCACGCCCAACTCGACTCCGAGGACACCCACGCCGTCCGCCTGCTGGCAGGACTGGCGGAGCAGCTTCGCGGCCTGGTCCACCGCGCCGCTGAACGCCGCTGAGGCCTCGTGCACCTCTCCGGAGGTCCACTGCCAGACGCCCCAGGGGATCGACCACCACGAGATGCCGTAAACGAGGTCGACGGGTTCCCAACCCGCCGAGTGCAAGAGGAGCGTTTCGTCGATCGTGAGGTCGGACGTCGTCGCTCGCCCCGCCCCCGCCGCGTTCGGCGGAGGGTCGGTCGTCGCCACCACCGTGACCGCTCGGCGGACCTCCTCGCGCAGGGTCACTGCGCCATCTCCCTGGTCACGATCCGCGTCATCCCAGTCGGACGACAGGGGTCGCGTCCGGCAGCGGGTCGAACTCCTTGAACCGCCGTACCCGCGTGCCCTTCAGCGTGCATTGGATCGTGAGGTCACCCTCCCCAACCTCGCGTTCCGAGCGCTCCAACGTCGCGCCATGGAGGATGTCGGTGCCCAACTGTGCGCGGAGGCGTTCGCGTGCGAGCCGTCGGGTGGCCGCCTCCGCTCGGTTGACCTGCTCCACCGGTCCGACGCCCGACACCCCTCCTGCCGACGAGCCGTACCAATTGCCGACGGTGGAGCCCGCGAGCTGGTAGTGGGTGATGCAGTACCC
>JBOGGB010000398.1:0-2031 GCA_050743605.1 Acidimicrobiales bacterium | reverse complement strand
CTTCATGACCGAGGCGCGCTATCGGGGCCAGAAGGTGGTGGTCGTATCGCCGGACTACTCCGATCACACGAAGTTCGCCGACGACTGGCTGGCGGCGAACCCGGGCACGGATGGCGCGCTCGCCATGGCGATGGGCCACGTCATGCTGGCCGAGTTCTACCGTGACAGGAAGGTGGCGCGCTTCGAGCAGTACGCACGCACCTACACGGACCTTCCCTTCCTCGTCACCTTGAAGGAGCGCGGCGACGCGTACGTTCCCGATCATTTCCTGACCGCGGCCGATCTCGCCGGCGCCGAGGACGCCGCCGAGTGGAAGACGGTCGTCTTCGACGAGGAGACCGGCAAGCCCGCGGTGCCCAACGGCTCCATCGGCTTCCGGTGGAACGAGAGCGGGAAGGGGAAGTGGAACCTCGAGCTCGGCGAGATCCACCCGGCGCTCTCCTGCCACGGAAGTCCCGGCGCGGAGGGAGTGCGCGTCGACCTCCCCCGCTTCGACCTCGGGGAGGGCGACGGCGCCGGCAGTGCGGGCGCGGTGCTGCGGCGCGGAGTCCCGGCGCTGCGGGTGTCCGGGCGTCTCGTGACCACGGTCTTCGACCTCGTCATGGCGCAGTACGGCGTGGGTCGTGAGGGCCTCCCCGGCGACTGGCCCTCGGGCTACGACGACGCCACGGCTCCCTACACCCCCGCGTGGCAGGAGCGGGTCACCTCGGTCCCTGCCGCCGCCTGCACGAAGGTGGCCCGGGAGTTCGCGCGGAACGCCGAGCTCTCGGGGGGCCGCTCGATGATCGCGATGGGAGCGGGGACCAACCACTGGTTCCACTCCGACCAGATCTACCGGTCGTTCCTCTCCCTCCTCATGCTCTGTGGCTGCGAAGGCGTGAACGGCGGTGGCTGGGCCCACTACGTGGGCCAGGAGAAGGTCCGACCGCTCACCGGCTGGTCCACCCTCGCGTTCGCCGCAGACTGGGTGCGCCCCACCCGGCACATGCCGGGCACCCCCTTCTGGTACCTGGCAACCGACCAGTGGCGCTACGAGGGCACGACCGCCGACCATCTGTCGAGCCCGCTCGGC
The DNA here is from genome assembly GCA_050743605.1 of Acidimicrobiales bacterium. Classification (GTDB taxonomy): domain Bacteria; phylum Actinomycetota; class Acidimicrobiia; order Acidimicrobiales; family RAAP-2; genus JAJYVT01. Next base: position 959 of record JBOGGB010000398.1, on the reverse strand, counting down.
GAGGGCCGCTTCACGGGCAAGTCCATTGCCGACCTGAACGCCTACGCGGTCCGCCAGGGCTGGCTGGCCTCCCACCCCGCATTCGACCGGAACCCGCTCGACCTGGCCGACGAGGCCGAGGCCGCGGGGATGTCGATCGACGACTTCGTCGTCTCGGAGCTGCAGGCAGGGCGGCTGCGCTTCGCCGCCTGCGATCCGGACGACCCGGTGAACTTCCCCCGCGTCCTCACCGTCTGGCGCTCGAACCTGCTCGGCTCCTCGGGCAAGGGCCACGAGTACTCCCTGAGGCACCTCCTCGGCGCGGACGACGCGGTCGCGGCAACCGAGTGCCCTCCCGGCACCCGCCCGACCGAGGTGCTGTGGCGCGACGAGGCGCCCGTCGGCAAGCTCGACCTGCTCGTCGACGTCGACTTCCGGATGGTGTCGACGGGCATCTACGCGGACGTGGTCCTCCCGGCGGCGACCTGGTACGAGAAGCACGACCTCTCCTCCACCGACATGCACCCCTTCGTCCACTCGTTCAACCCGGCGATCGCGCCGCCGTGGGAGGCGCGCAGCGACTTCGAGCTCTTCGGCGACCTCGCCACCGAGTTCTCCCGGCTCGCCGCGGGCCGGCTGGGCGTGCGCCGCGACGTGATGGCCGTCCCGCTCGGCCACGACACGCCCGACGAGTGCGCGCAACCAGGCGGGGTCGCGCGCGACTGGGCCGCGGGCGAGTGCGAGCCCGTCCCGGGAAAGACCATGGGCCGGTTCGTGGTGGTCGAGCGCGACTACCCGCACCTCGCCGAGCGCTGGCGCGCGCTCGGCCCACTCATCGACGAGCTCGGGGCGACCACCAAGGGGGTCACCCTCCCGGTGGGCCGGGAAGTCGGGTGGCTGGCGCAGCGAAACGGCACCGCGCGTGGCGGGATCGCAGACGGCAGGCCGCGGCTCGACCGCGACGACCTCTTCTGCGAGGC
>JBOGGB010000397.1:0-4715 GCA_050743605.1 Acidimicrobiales bacterium | reverse complement strand
GGCTTCGTCGCCTACGACGCCGCGCCGGCCTTCGACCCCGCCTTCCGGATCCCCGCGGCGGCCCGCGCCCGCCACGAACGCTCCGCTCAGGACCCGGCAGCGCTTCCGCTCGCCTGGTTCGGGATCTTCGCCGAGGCGGTGGCGGCCCCCCCGCTCGGCACTGGCGCGCCCGAGGCTCGCGCCGCCCGACCAGGCACGGCCACCGACTGGGAGTGCGACTCGGACGCCGCGGCGCACGCAGCAGGAGTCGCGGCGATCCGTGACGCCATCGCGGCCGGCGATGCGTACCTGGTCAACCACACCACCAGGTTCCGCCGCCGCTGGCACCGCGGCGACGACGCGGCGGAGCTGTACCGCCGGCTCGTGGCCAGCTACGGCAGTGGGTACCACGCCTTCTTCGAGACCGACGACTGGGCGGTCGTGTGCGGATCTCCGGAGCTGTTCTTCGAGCATTCCTGCGGGCTCCTCACGACCCGACCGATGAAGGGCACGGCACCGCGCGGCCGGTGGGCCGCCGAAGACTCCTGCCTCGGTGACGAGCTGCAGGGCTCTCCCAAAGAGCGCGCCGAGAACGTCATGGTGGTCGACCTCCTGCGCAACGACCTCGGCCGCATCGCCGTCACGGGCAGCGTCGACGCGGGCCCGCTGTGGTCGCTCGAGCAGCATCCGACCGTCTGGCAGCTCACCTCCACCGTGACCGCGCGGACGCCCGCGGACGTCGGCTTGCCAGAGGTGTTCGGCGCGCTCTTCCCGTGCGCGTCCGTAACTGGCGCGCCCAAGATCTCCGCCATGGCGGTCATCGCCGACCTGGAGCCCTCTCCCCGCGGCCTGTACTGCGGCGCGGTGGGGCTCGTCGAGCCCCTGGATGGCACCGCACGGTCAGGTCGGCAGCCGAGGTCGCGGTTCGCGGTCGCCATCCGGACCGCGGTCGTCGACAAGGTGCACTCCCTCGCCGAGTACGGCTCCGGCGGCGGCGTCACCTTGGACTCGGCGGAGGCTCACGAGTGGGCCGAGACCCGGCTGAAGGCTGGAGCGCTGGTCGGACCGGCCGCTCCGGGGCTGGCCCCCGGGGAAGGCCTCCTCGAGACGATGGCCTACGACCCGGAGGTACGCGGCGGTGCCGTCCGCCACCTCCACGACCATCTCGGCCGGCTTTCCGCATCCGCCCGGTACTTCGGGCTGGCGGTGCCCTCGGAGGTCGAGGAGCTGGTCGCCAAGTCGGTCGCCGGGCTCCGCAGCCCTGCGCGCGTGCGCCTGCTGCTGCGGTCCGGCGGGACCGTCGAGATCCAGACCTCGCCGATGAGCGCCGCAGCCCCGCCGGAGCCCCTGCGCCTCTGCGTGAACCTGCAGCCCGTGCTCTCGACCGACGTCTCCTTGTTCCACAAGACGACGGACCGTCGACGTTACGACGAGAGGGCACGCCGGCATCCCGGTGCGGACGACGTGGTGCTCGTCAACGAGCGGCTCGAGGTGACCGAGAGCACCCGTGCGAGCCTCGCCGTGCAGCTCGCCGGCCGGTGGTGCACGCCGCCGCTCGACTGCGGCCTCCTGCCCGGAGTCGAGCGGGCGCGCCTCTTGGCCGAGGGTCGGCTGGTGGAGCGCGTCGTCGGCGTGGGCGACCTTCGCGGCGCGGTCGCGGTCGCGGTCTTGAGCTCCCTGCGGGGCTGGCAACCTGCGCTCCTCCTCACCCACTGTTCCTGCCGAGTGTGACCTCCGTAGGCCGCAGGGGCCGAGTCGTTCGGTTCGGGATCGGGCTCCCCACGGTCCTCATCGGCCAACGCATCAACCCGACCGGGCGCGAGCGGTTCGGGACGGCATTGCGGAGGGGAGACCTGACGGACGTGGAGATCGAAGCTCGGCGCCAGGTGGACGCGGGTGCCGACATCCTGGACGTGAACGTGGGGGTGGCCGGCATCGACGAGCCGGCAACCCTCCTCGCCGCGGTCGAGCTCGTGACGCGGTGCACCGAGGTGCCGATCTGCATCGACTCGGCGGACCCGGCCGCGCTCGTGGCCGCGCTCGACGCCTACGACGGCAAGGCGCTCGTGAACTCGGTGACCGCGGCCCGGGCCTCGATGGAGGCGATCCTCCCCGCCGTCGCCGCCCACGGCGCGGCAGTGATCGCGCTCCCCATCGACGAGCACGGCGTCCCGAGCGACGCCCGAGCGCGTCTCGCCAACGCCGCGCGCATCTGCGAGGCGGCGGCGCGCGCGGGGATCCCACCCGACGACGTCGTCGTGGACGTGCTGACCGTGCCCGCCGGCACCGAGCCGGAGGCGGCGGCGCGAGCGCTCGAGACGCTCCGGCTCGTTCAGTCCGAGCTCGGCGTGAGCACGACTGCCGGCGTGAGCGACATCTCCTTCGGCCTCTCCGAGCGGCGCGTGGTCGATCTCGCCTTCCTCGCGATGGCCGTCGGGACGGGCCTCTCGGCACCGATCGCCGACGTCACCGCCCCCGGGTTACGCAGGCTATGCCGGGCTTGCGACGTGCTCGCCGGACGTGACGCGGGTGGGCGGCGCTACGTCGCAGAGCTCCGCCGGGACCCGAGCAGCTGAGGTCGTCAGGTCGTGACCGGCTGCGCCGCGGAGGCCAGCAGCGCGCTCGTGGTCTCCGCGATGCGGTCGAAGAGCGTCTCGATCGCCAGCGCCCGCAACTCGGCCGACAGCACCTCGCAGCCCCAGGGGCCGTGGTAGCCGAGATTCCGCAGGGTGCTGACATAGCTCTCGAGCTCGAACTCGCCCTCGCCTGGCAACAGCCGATAGCTCGTCACCTCTTCGTGCAGGCTCGGCATGTTCTCGCGCCGGCCGTCGCTCAGCTCGACGTAGAGCGGGTACTCCAGCGGGAGCGCCTCGAGCATGGCCGGGGTGATGCCGAGCTTGCCGAGATGCCAGGTGTCGAGCGCGAAACCCCCGTTCCGGGCACCCGCACCCGTGACGAGGTCGATCGCCTTGTCCAGGCTGTCCACGTTCACGTCCGGGGGCATCAGCTCGTAGACGATCGGGGCGTCGTGCTCCTCGGCCGCCAGCGCGCAAAGGGTGCCGAAGGCGTCGACGAGCTCTTCGCGCCCCACAGGGATGCCCAAGATGTTGCCCACCTTCACGTGTCGGGCCCCGAGTGCCGCCGTGGCGTCGAAGAGGAGCCGGGTGCCGGCATCCGACTCGGCGCGCCGAGGGTCCTCCTCCGGCACGTACCAGTTCATGAGGAACTCGAGCTCCAGGTGCTCGAGGCCGGCATCGGCGAAGATCCTGCCGAGGTCGCCGAGCGAGTGGGTCTCCAGGAGGTGGCGCAGGTCCTCGTGCCAGATCCCCAGGCCGCGCAGCCCCACCCGGTTCGCGTGAGCGCACCGGTCCTCCCAGCTGAAGGGGCTCCATTGCGGACCCCCGACGGGGGGTGGGGTGCCGGTTGGGTCCGCCGGCCCGGCAGTCGTCCAGTAGGACCCGAGAATGTCTTCGCCCGACATCGCTGGCCTCCCTCCTCAGCTCGCCCCTGCGCCGGTACGAAGGGGCTCGGCGTAGGTTAAGCGACCGGCGCGCCCCCGTCCACGGGGACGGCACAACGCGACGTGATCCGCTCAACCGCGCGCGGCGAGGGCCGTCGCAAGTGGCTCCAGCAGCTCTGCGCGGTACGGGCCGCGCATCGAGAAGACGACGAGGTCGACTCCCACTGTCTCGAAGGAGCGCGCCGTGTCGGCCAGTGCCGAGGGGTCTGCGTCCGCCGGCCAGCTGACGTGCACCGAGCGCCGGATGCTCGCCGGATCGCGATCGATCGCGGCGCAGTGGCCGACGAGCACCTCGTCGAGCGCCTTCCACTCCGCCGGGGTCTCGGGAAAGGTCATGTCCCAGTGGTCCGCGAAGCGCGCCACGGTGCGCAGGGTCCGCTTCGGCCCCTTGCCGCCGATCACGATCGGGGGTCGGGGGCGTTGCACGGGCTTCGGCTCGCAGCGTGCGTCCGCGAGCTGGTAGTAGCGACCCGAGAACGAGGTCGTCTCCTGGGTGAGCAGCCGATGGACGACCTCCACCCCCTCCTCGAACCGGTCCGAGCGTTCGCTGGGCGAACCCAATGGGATCCCGTACGCGTCGGCCTCGGCGGAGAACCAGCCGGCGCCGAGACCGAGTTCCAGACGGCCCCCCGAGACGTGGTCGAGCGTGGCCGCCATGTTGGCGGTGACGGCAGGATGGCGGAAGTGCATGCCATTGACCATGGCGCCCAGCCGCAGCCGCGTCGTCGCCTGGGCGAGCGCGGCCAGCATCGTCCAGCTCTCGAGGATCGGCCCCTCTGCGGGGGGGGTGAGCGGGTAGAAGTGGTACATCGTCCACGCCGACTCGAAGAGGTCGATCTGGTCGGCCGCGCGCCAGACCTCGAGGAGCTCCGGCCACGTCCCGTGCTGGGGCGGGGTCTTGACGGCATAAGCGGGCATCGGCGGACCTCCGGCTCGGGAACGGTCGGGTGCGGCTCGGGGCCACCTGGTTGCATGTCGGCGCAGCACAGGTGCCGGAAGCACACTACAAAGGCTCTGCCCGCCCTCGTGTCGGGATCTTCGGTCGGCTCGAGAGTCGGAGCGACGCGCGCACGACGGCACGGAGTCTGCTCCTCACGCGACGACCACGTAGTCTTCGGGCGGCGCGAGTGGTCCTCCAGCCGGAGAGGGGTGAGCATGGCCGTCGTGGTCAAGAACGTCACACGTACCGAGCTCCACGTGGTCGACGCCTTCGCCG
>JBOGGB010000396.1:0-2390 GCA_050743605.1 Acidimicrobiales bacterium | reverse complement strand
ACCTGGGGGCGTTGTCTCCGCCCATCGGGGTGCTGATCGCTGTCGGTGCAGGGCTCGCCTGGGATCGTCGCCGCGCGCCGTCGGCCAGGGTCGTCGCGGCGGGCATGGTCCTCGGCTCCGCGGCGTACGCGTGGTGGCTCATGCCGTCGGCCGGTACGGGGGTCGCCGGCTGGATCGGCCCGGCGGCGTTCTCGCTCGGCGTGCTCGGAGCCGCGGGCGTGATCGTCACCCTCGCCAGGGCGCAAGGTCTGCTACGGACGACGTCGATCGCCGCACTGGGCGCGCTGGGGGTGCTTGCCGTCGGCGGCGTGCTCGTCCCCGCAGTGGCCTCGGCGACGATCGTCGCCAACAACCTCGGGGCCTTCGACACTCCGTTCCAGCCGGTTGCTGCCACCCGGTTCCTGGACGCGTTCTTCGGCGCGCCGCTCGATGTCGTCGCGCTCGTGCCGCGCCTCGAGAAGGTGCGGAAGGGAGCGCCGTACCTGATGGCGGTGCAGTCGTCGGTGCTCGCGTCGGCGTTCGTCTTCGCCACGGGCCAGGAGGTGCTCCCCCTCGGCGGGTACACGGGCACCCAGCCCGAACCGCCGCTGCGCGAGCTGGCGCACATGGTCGCCAGGGGCGACTTCCATCTGGTCCTCGCGCCCGGCGGGTCCCGGCTGCCGCAGGTCGTGTGGATCAGCCGACACTGCCTGGGACTGCGCACGACCGAGGCAACGTCCGTGCTCGGACCGCTGCGCGCCTTCTACTGCGAGCCGAGCAGCGCACCGTGATCTTGGCGTGTGCCTAGTCCTTATCGGTTGTACGGGTGATCCGGTGTACCGATGATTGGCGGACCCTGACGCTGCGAACGTACGAGGTGCTCGACCAGGACGTATGCGGTGGTCGGGACCGGCGTCGATCCGGTGACCTCGCGCTTTTCAGGCGCGCGCTCTGCCAACTGAGCTACCCGACCGCGGGCGACAGGCTATCCGCCGCCGGGCGTGCCCCGGGGCGGTCCCGCGCGCGGACCTGACGGGATTTGAACCCGCGACCTCCGGCTTGACAGGCCGGCGTGCACTCCAGGCTGCACCACAGGTCCTCGATGGGCGAAGCCTCACTATAGGCCAGCTCTGCAGGCGGACCGGCGGGCGTCCCTCGTGACGGTCGCACCGCCGGACCCGGCTCTCGAGATTCGAGCCGGGTAGCCTTCTAGCGGCTGAGGAGGTGCCCGTGGAGGCATACCGCGACAGGTGGATCAGCTGCGACGACGGCATGATCCGCGTCCGGGCGTACTACTTCCCGTGGGGCACGAAGCGCATCCCGTACAGGTCCCTCAGGGGCATGCGCCGAGTGGAGATGGGCTTGCTCCACGGCAAGGGGCGGATCTGGGGCACGGGCAACTTCAAGTACTGGGCGAGCCTGGACCCGCGCCGGTCCTCGAAGTCCGTCGCGTTCGTCCTCGACCTCGGCCGCAACGTCAGCCCCTTCCTCACCCCCGACGACCCGGACGCCTTCGAACTGGCCGTCCGTGCCCACGCGTCGATCGGGCCGGAGGGTCCGACCGAAGAGGCGCCGTTCATCTGAGCCGCGTCCCCTCCCCTCAGGCAGGCGCGGCGGCACCGGTCCGCGGGCAGGTCTCCCCGGTGCGACGCAGGCGGCGGCTGGAGACGCGGGCTAGGTTTCCGGCGCCGGCTGTCGATGGAGGGTGCGCAAGTGGACGGTGTCACGCGCCGGGTGAGCGTGGTGCGGGGTGGCGGTCGCGCGGCTGCCACCGTCCTCCTCGCGGTGGCAGCGGTCCTGATGACTGCCCCGTCCTTCGCGGCGGGGAGCGACGCGGCGCCCAGGTACTACGTCGCCATCGGCGCGTCCGAGACCCTCGGTTTCCAAGGGACCGGGCCCGGCGGTGCGACACGCGTCACTCACCAGGGGTACACCGACGACCTGGTCAACGCCGAGCGGGCACGTTGGCCTGGGCTCCAGCTCGTCCTCTTCGCGTGCCCCGGGCTCCGGATGGACGTCGCGCTGGACGGCGGCAGGCCCACGACACTGCCGGCGTCGTTGCGCCACGTCGTGCCCTCGACGACCACCGGCAGGTGCCGTCGGACCGCCGGATCCGAGGTGGAGGCGGCTGCTGCGTTCATCGCCTCCCATCGGGGACAAGTCGAGCTCGTCACCCTGGACCTCGGCTACCCGGACGTCGCCGAGTGCCTGCTCGGGAAGGCGGTCGACGCCGCATGCGTGACCGACGCCCTGGGGAGGATACGTGCCGGCCTCCCGGCCGTGGTCTCCCGCCTCCGGACAGCCGGCGGCTCGTCCCTGAGGATCGTGGGCCTTAGCCATGCGGACCCCTTCCTGGCCTACTACCTCGGCGAGTCGGTCCCGGACCCCACCTTCTCCGAGGCGACCGCAGC
>JBOGGB010000395.1:0-4520 GCA_050743605.1 Acidimicrobiales bacterium | reverse complement strand
GTCCAGGGCTCGCCGCCTTCCTCGAGATCGCGGGGAGCACAGGCATCGGGGGCGCGCGCGTGGACCGTCTGACCGTGCTCGGCGGCGTGCTGGCCGTGACCCAGACAGCGGTGGACCAGATGGGGAGGGACCTCTCGAGCTGAGCATCGCCGGCGCGAGCGGCGGATGACCCTGCGCCCACGGGACGCTCAGAGCTTCGAGGCCTCCGGCACGAGCCGCTCCGCGACGATCTCCATCGTGCGCGGCTCAGCGATCCGGGCGAAGCCGCCGTGGGCAACCTCGATGCCGAGCCCCGCGAGCCGGCCGAGGTCGTCGAGGATCTCGCCGACACGCTCACCGTGCTCACCGAGGTCGAAGCGGTACGACACCGTCTTCTGGATCTCGTCGTAGGGCCGGTTCTCCCGAGCGCAGTGCTCTTGGAGGACTTCGAGCCGGTGCTCGAGGTGCTCGTCGTCCCACAGGTTGCATGCCTGCGCGTAGCGGGCGACGAGGCGCAGCGTCTTCTTCTCGCCCGATCCACCGACGAGGATCGACGGGTGCGGCCGGGTGAGAGGCTGCGGCGAGCTCAGCGTCCGGACAAGCTGATGGTGGCGCCCCGTGTAGGGGGGGTCGTCGTCGGCCCACATCTGGAGGCAGATCTGCAGGGTCTCCTCCAGGCGCTCGTAGCGCTCGGCCGGCGGAGGGAAGAACAGGCCGAGACCTTTCGCCTCCTCTTCGTTCCACGCGGCACCGATCCCCAGCCACGCACGGCCGCCCGAGAGGACGTCGAGCGTGGTGACGATCTTCGCGAGCAGTCCGGGGCTTCGGTAGGTGACGCCGGTGACGAGGGTCATGAGCGACGCGCGCTCGGTGTGGGCCGCGAGATACCCGAGCGTCGTATAGGCCTCGAGCATCTCGTGCTCGGGGGGGCCGAGGTGCCCGATCTGCCAGACGTGGTCCATGACGCTGATGCGGTCGATCCCGGCCTGGTCGGCGGCCGAGGCGACGGCGGCGAGCCGCTCGCCAAGCATGGACGGCCCCCCGGGCCAGGTGAAGTCCGGGATGTGCAGTCCAAGCTTCATGTGGTCCGTTCTAGCGCGCCTCCGGCTGGCCGCGTTCGCCCGGCTCGTGGCCGTTCCAGGGCACGGCGGCGGCTCGGGCAGCCTGTGCGAGCCGTGGATGGCGGCTGAGGCGGCCGAAGCGCCCGAGCCGTCCTGCGTCCACGCCATGGTCGGCCGCCTCGAGGAGCCGGCGGTCGCCCCGGCTGTTGCCGTACGCCCACAGCACCGGCTGCGCCGTCCCGAGATCTTCCGACCGGAGCCACCCCATTACCCGGGCGTACTTCTCCGCTCCGCGGCAGTTCCTGCCCTCGTAGCGTCCGGTCAGGAGGTCCCCCCCCACGGCGAGCCGGGTGGCGAGCGCCGCATCTGCTCCGAGGAGCGCGGCCGCGGGTCGGACGTAGGCCTCGGGCGACGCTGAGACGACGACCACCCGGTGTCCCTGCTCGCGATGCCATTCGAGCCGCTCACGGGTGTCGGCGCGCAGCCGCCGCCGGAGGTGCGTCTCGGCGAACTCGCCGCCGATTCGGTCGAGCTCGGCGGCGGGGAACCCTGCCAGCAGCCGCATGAACAGCGCCTCTTTGGCGTGGTCGGACGTGTTGCCGCCCACGACCGCCGCCTGCGCCAGCCCCGGCAGCTCTCGCAGGACCGCCAGCGCCACGGGCACGATCCCCCTGACCCGGACGAGGAACGGTACGACGCTTCCCCCCTTCGTGAGGGTGCCGTCGAAGTCGAACGCGGCGACCGTGGGGCGCGCCGGCGCGCTCACTGCGCCGCGCCGTGCCCATCGGTCACCGCAGCTCCGCTCCGGCCGGCGCCGGCAGCGAACCGGAGCGCTCCCGCGACGGGCTCGCCAGTCTCGATCACGGCCCGGCCCCGTCTCGACTCGTTGGCTGCTGCCTCGGCGTCGGATAGCCCCCACTGCTCGATTGCCGAGAGCCGGTCGCCCCGGAGGCATGCCTGCGGGAGCGCGGCGAGCTCGCTCGCGAGCTCCACGGCGGCGCGGCAGGCGCCGCCCTTCGGCGCGAGCCTGTTCACCAGGCCCATCGCGTGAGCCTCCACGGCCCCCACGGCGCGGCCGGTGAGGATCAGGTCCATCGCCCTGGAATGGCCGATCAGTCGCGGGAGGCGAACCGTGCCGAGGTCGACGAGCGGGACCCCGAAGCGCCGGCAGAAGACCCCGAAGACCGCGTCGTCCGCGGCCACCCGCAGGTCGCACCACAGTGCGAGCTCGAGGCCGCCCGCCACCGCGTGCCCCTCCACGGCGGCGATCACGGGCTTGCCGAGGGTAGTCCGGGTCGGCCCCATCGGCCCGGGGCCGTCGTCGCGCACGGGAGGCAGATCGCCGGTCTGCAGCGCTCCCAGGTCAGCCCCCGCGCAGAAGGTCCCGCCGGCGCCCGTGAGGACGGCGACCCTGGTGGAGGGATCTGCGTCGAACTGGGCGAACGCGTCGCGGAGCGCGTCGGCCGTCGCGGCGTCGACGGCGTTGCGCACTGCGGGGCGGGCGATCGTCACCACCGTGACCTGCCCCTCCCGGGACACGACCACGGACCCACGATCCATCGGGGGATCATCCCACGGCGGGGGAGCGAGAGCGTGCCCGTGGGCTGACCCGGACCGGAGCCGTCGGAAACCTGACTTGTCCGGTCGACATTCGCGCTAACGTGCGTGAGACACAATCAGGCGACACGCAAGGGGGCCACATGGCGATCCGACTCGGTGACACCGCTCCGGACTTCACGGCTGAGACGACGGAGGGCACCATCCACTTCCACGACTGGCTGGGCGACAGCTGGGGGGTCCTCTTCTCCCATCCGAAGGACTTCACGCCCGTCTGCACGACCGAGCTCGGCGCCTTCGCCAAGGCGAAGCCCGAATTCGACAAGCGCAATGCGAAGATCATCGGGCTCAGCGTGGACTCGGTCGAGTCCCATAAGGGCTGGGGGTCCGACATCGAGGAAACCCAGGGGAGCGCGCTGAATTTCCCGCTCATCGGCGACGAGGACCGTCGCGTCGCGGACCTCTACGACATGATCCACCCGAACGCGAACGACACGCTGACGGTGCGCTCGGTCTTCATCATCGGGCCGGACAAGAAGGTCAAGCTGACGCTCACCTATCCCGCGTCGACCGGCCGGAACGTCGACGAGGTCGTCCGCGTGCTGGACTCGCTGCAGCTGACGGTCGGGTACCAGGTCTCGACGCCGGTCAACTGGTTCGACGGTGACGACGTGATCATCTCGCCGGCGATCAGCGACGAGGACGCGAAGGCGAAGTTCCCCAAGGGCTTCACGACGCTTCGTCCCTACCTCCGCCTGACGCCGCAGCCCAACAAGTAGGCACGGCCTGCGTCGCTTGCTCCCGGCACCGGTCCTCGGGCCGGTGCCGGAGCGCGTGGCCGAGGAGCGTCAGCTCTCCCAGGCCGAGACATCGCCTGCCCAGGGCACCGTCCCCGGGGTCGTGGCACTCCCGCCTGCGAGCACCTCTGCGCGTAGCTGGCGCTTCAGAACCTTTCCAGCGGGGTTACGGGGCAGCGGGAGGCGCCGGAACCAGAAGCGGGTCGGCACGTTGAACGCTGCGAGCCGCCGCCCGACGTGATCGGCGAGCTCCTCGGCGGTCACCTTGTGCCCGGGCCGCAGTACCACGACGGCCCCCACCTCCTCCCCCAGGACCCGATGGGGGGCTCCGAGGACCGCGCAGTCCGCGACGGCCGGGTGGGAGAACAGCGCATCCTCGACCTCCACCGAGTAGACGTTCTCGCCGCCGCGGATGACGATGTCCTTCGCCCGGTCGACGATGGAGATGAAGCCCTCATCGTCGAGGCGCGCCAAGTCCCCGGTGCGGAGCCATCCCCGGGTGATTGCGCGTTCCGTGTCCCCGGTGCGGTTCCAGTAGCCGCGTACGACGTTGGGTCCCTTCACCCACAGCTCGCCCACCGTGCCGGGCGGCGGCTCCGGCTGCTCCGGAGGCTCCGCGCCGTCGTAGTCCTCGGGCACCACGGCGACGTCGTTGACGGGGAACGCCCGCCCTACGCTGTCGGGCTTGCGCAGGTAGTCCTGACCCGAGTTCAGCGCGACGGCCGCCGAGGTCTCGGTGAGCCCGTAGCCGTTCCCCGCCTGTCCGGTCGCGAAGGTCTCACGGACACGGCGGACGAGGTCGGTCGGAGCCGGAGCGCCGCCGTAGGAGACCGAGCGCACCGACGACGTGTCTCTTCGCTCCAGGTCTGGGGAGTCGAGCATCCTCATCACCACGGTGGGCACGCCGCCGAAGATGGTCACCTTCTCCCGCTCGATGAGCTCGAGCGCTCGTTCGGCGTCGAAGTGGTGCATGAGCACGATCTTCGCTCCCGCGGCGGTGCTCGCGACGAGGACGGCGTGGCAGCCCGTGGCGTGGAACAGCGGAACCGTGAGCAGGTGGCAACTTGCCGGCGCGGCCTCCCCGTGCGAGGCGGCGGGCCAGCGCAGCTGGCTCATCGACTGGCTG
>JBOGGB010000394.1:0-6149 GCA_050743605.1 Acidimicrobiales bacterium | reverse complement strand
GCTCCGGGGCCCGGTGCACGGGTGGAGGCCCCTTGCCCCAGCTCGCAGGCCGGTGCGGGAACCCGGCCAGCGGTCCGGGAGCTCCGCGAACCCGGCCCCTCCGCTCCACCTCGTGCGCCTGTAAGCTCGCCGCACGCCAATAGCCAATCGACTCTTCGGGTGCTCCGCGCAGGCCACAGACCAGAAGGCAGAAGAGCGAGCACCGAAGGGGAGAACCGACATACGGAGGGGGGTCTGCCCATGTACGGCGGACACGTGGACGGAAGAACCATCGGGCGCGAAGCCGGACGCACGCGATGGTGGGCGGCAACGGTCTCCCTCGCCGGCATGGCCGCCTTCGTCCTCACGCTGACCGGCGCCACCGCAAGCGCCTCGCCCGCGGGCCGCACGCACCCGGCCGCGCAACGAGCCACCAGCACCTTCAACGCGTGCGAGGTGACCGACACCGGAGGCATCCACGACGAGTCGTTCAACGAGGCCGCGTACGACGGGATGCTCACCGCGGCGAAGGTGGACAAGTCGATCAAGACCCATTACCTGAGCTCGAAAGCGGTGACAACATACGTCCCGTTCATCAACACATTCCTCCATTCGCACTGCGGGATCATCGTGACCGTGGGCTACGACATGGCGACAGCGACGCAGAAGTCCGCGATCGCCAACCCCAAGCAGAAGTTCACCATCGTCGACAACACCTACACAAAGGTCTACAAGAACCTCCTCGCGCTGCACTACGACACGAACCAGGACGCATTCCTCGGCGGGTACCTGGCGGCGGCGATGAGCGCCAGCGGCGTCAGCGGTCTGAAGACCGGGACCGTGGGGACCTTCGGCGGTCAGAACATCCCGACCGTCGACGTGTACATGGACGGCTGGGTGGCGGGCGTCTACTACTACAACAAGGTCAACCACGCCCACATCAAGGCGCTGGGCTGGACGCCGAAGCCCGGCAGCAAGCCTGGCAGCCTGGCCGGGACGGGGCTGTTCACGAACACATTCACAGACGAGGGGAAGGGCTTCACCGATGGCCAGACCCTCATCGCCCAAGGAGCGGACATCGTGTTCCCCGTCGCCGGGGACGTAGGTCTCGGTGCGGCGAGGGCAGTGAAGGACAAGGGCGCCGGCTACGCCATGGAGTGGGTCGACACCGACGGCTGCCTGCTTGCCAAGTCCTACTGTTCGCTGTTCATCACGACCGTGGAGAAGGGCATCGAGTCATCGGTGGAGAACGCGGTGCTGTCGGCTGCGAAGAGCACCTTCAAGGGAGGGCAGTACAACGGCACCCTCGCGAACAACGGTGTCGCGCTCGCTCCGTACCACGACTGGACGAGCAGGATCCCCGCCAAGGTGAAGAAGGCGGTCACAGCGATGAAGAAGCAGATCGAATCGGGCAAGCTCTGCACGAGCGCGATCTGCTGGGCGAAGTACGCGGCGTCGTAACGCAGACTGCTCGCAGCGGTCGCGGTCACTGAAACCGGGGTGACCAGCGTCGACAGGGGAAACGGGAGGCCGGTGCCGACGGCCCGGCCTCCCACTCCCCGCTCTCCGACTTCGACGTCACCCTTCCACACGCGCGAGGTGGCGGCGTGACCCAGTGAGGCTCGAGCTCGACGGGATCACCAAGCGGTTCGGGTCGCTTGTCGCGAACGACCACGTCAGCCTGACGGTCGAACCGGGGGAGATCCACTGCCTCCTCGGAGAGAACGGTGCGGGCAAGTCGACCCTCATGAACGTGCTCTTCGGGCTGCTCCGCGCCGACGCGGGGGAGATCCGTCTCGACGGGGCACCGGTCACGTTCGCCGATCCCGGCGACGCGGTCCGGCACGGCATCGGGCTGGTGCACCAGCACTTCATGCTCATCCCGGTGTTCACCGTCGCCGAGAACGTCGTGCTCGGCTTCGAGCCGACCCGCCGTCTGGGCTGGCTCGACCGGCGCCGAGCCCGCGAGGAGGTACGGAACCTCTCCACCCAGTTCGGCCTCGAGGTGAACCCCGAGGCGGTCGTCGAGTCGCTGCCGGTCGGGGTGCAGCAGCGCGTGGAGATCCTAAAGGCCCTTCAACGCGATGCCCATCTGCTCATCCTGGACGAGCCGACTGCGGTCCTCACGCCTCAGGAGACGGAGGCGCTCTTTCGCATCATGCGCGCGCTGCGGGACTCGGGACGCTCCATCCTCTTCATCACCCATAAGCTGAAAGAGGTCTTGAGCGTCGCCGATCGCATCACGGTGATGCGCCTGGGCCATGTGGTCGGCACGTCGACGCCTGGGGAAGCTGACGAGAGGTCCCTCGCGAGCATGATGGTGGGGCGCGACGTCGAGCTCGTGATCACGAAGCCAACGGCGTCACCGACGGGCACGGTGCTCCAGCTCGAGCAATTCACGGTCGCCGACGAACGAGGCATCACCGTGGTGGAGAACGTCGACCTCGACATCCGAGCCGGCGAGATCGTTGCCTTGGCCGGAGTCCAGGGCAACGGCCAGACCGAGCTCGCCGAGGCGATCGTCGGTCTACGTCCGGCACGCTCCGGGGTGCTGCGACTGGAAGGCGCCGACCTCACGCACGCGACCCCGCGCGAAAGGATTCGTGCCGGCCTCGCGCAGGTGCCCGAGGACCGCCAGGTCGACGGGCTGGTCCTCGGGATGTCGATCGCAGAGAACCTGATCCTCGATCAGTACGACGCTCCCCCCTTTGCCCGCCACGGAGTCCGGAACCTCTCGGCGATGCGCGCCAACGGCGTGCGGGCACTGAGCGAGTTCGACATCCGAGCTGCCAGCCCCGAGGTCACCGCCGGCACGCTGTCAGGCGGCAACCAGCAGAAGGTCGTCGTGGCGCGAGAGCTCTCACGACAGGTGAAGGCGCTCGTCGCTTCGCAGCCGACCCGGGGGCTCGACGTCGGATCCATCGAGTACGTCCATCGCCGCATCGTCGAAGCCCGCGACGAAGGCACCGCCGTGCTGATCATCTCCTCGGAGCTCGACGAGGTGCTCGCCCTCGGCGATCGCGTCGCCGTCATGTTCCGAGGACGCATCGTGGGGATCGTCGACCCGGCGGTCGGGCGCGAGGCGATCGGCCTCATGATGGCAGGAGCCGGGTCGGGCACTTCCGCCGCGCCGCCGGAGCCCCCGGCCCTCTCGGCGGGCGACCCGTGACGACGGAGCCGCTCTCCCCGCCGTCCTCGCCCGAGGGCGCGGCCGCCATGCTGCCCGAGCCGACACTGGAGGGCGCAGGCAGATCAGGCGCCGGCGCGCGCGGCGCACCCGAGCTCTTGAAGCGGCTCCTGAAGCGCCTGGTAGAGGCCAACCCTGCGGTGGTCACCGTCCTCTCGATCTTCACCGCGCTCGTCTTCGGCGGGATCTTGATCGACGTCACGAGCGCGTCCGTCCTCCACGCATGGAGCCACATCGGCTCGCATCCGGGCCGGTCACTGAGCCTGACCTTCTCTACCGTGGCGGACGCCTACGGCGCCATACTCTCGGGCTCGATCCTCAACACGTCCGCGGTCGGGCACGCGATCTCGACCGGGCACGGATGGACCCAGGTCTTCAACCCGATCTCGGAGACGTGCGTCGCCGCGACGCCGCTCATCCTCGCCGGCGTCGGTGTGGCGATCGGCTTCCGAGCCGGCGTGTTCAACATCGGCGCACAGGGGCAGTTGATCGCCGGATCGATCGCAGCCCTCTACGTCGGCTTCGCGGTGCACCTGCCGATCGGGATCCACCTCCCGCTCGTGATCCTCGCGGGCGCCGCCGGCGGTGCGGCTGCCGGGCTGATCCCCGGGATCTTGAAGGCGCGCACGGGAGCGCACGAGGTGATCGTCACGATCATGTTGAACTACATCTTCTTGAACCTGCTGAACTACATCCTCGGCGGTTCACCCTTCCAGCTTCCGGGACAGTCCAACCAGATCTCTCAAAAGATGCTCTCGACTGCCCGCATGCCCCACCTGCTCGGAGGGTCGCTGCGGGTGAACCTTTCCTTCGCCATCGCCATCGCCATGGCAGCTCTCGCGTCGTGGTTCATGAACCGCAGCACCCTCGGCTTCTCCTTCAAGGTCTCGGGCGCCAATCCCGACGCCGCACGCACCGCCGGGATGAGCAGCGCGAAGGTCACGATCCTCGTGTTCGCGATCTCAGGGCTGTTCGCCGGGATGGCGGGCATGGCCACCTTGTCAGGAACGAACTTCTTCCTGTCGAGCGGCTACGGCGGCACAATCGGGTTCAACGCGATCACCGTCGCCCTCTTGGGCAGGAATCGGCCGTGGGGAGTCGTCTGGGCGTCGATGCTCTTCGCCATGCTCGACGTCGGCGGAGCCTCGATGCAGATCAAGACGGGCATCACCCTGGACCTGACGTCGGTGATCCAAGCCACGATCATCTTCTTCATCGCCACGCCCATGCTCGTGCGAGAGATCTACCGGTTGCGCTCCACGGGCGTAGGAGCGTTGCAGCTCTTCACGAAGGGATGGAGCGGGTGAGCGTCGCGGCCTCCAGCCTCCCGGTCGGATCCGTGGGCGAAGATGGACTGATCCCGAGCGCGACCGGCCGCTTCGTCTCGCAGCGGCGGCTTCGCGGGATGGGGGTGTTCCTCCTCCTCCTCGCCGTGATCATGGCGCTGCCCTTCGGGCTGAGCGTCCCCTCCGGCGTCTCGGCGGTGTTCACCATGACGGCACCACCCTCGGTCACAGTGCCGAATCTCGTCCAGCCGGTGCGTGGAGTGTCGATCGGGCTCGCGATCGCCTGTGCGATCGTCGGCGTCATCCTCATCACCCGAAGGAACAGGCGGGGCTCCTACCTCATCTTCTCGTTCGGCACGATGCTGTTCCTGTGGTCGTTCCTCGTGTGGGTTGGGCGGGGCACCTCCCTGAATTTCATCTCGCTTCTCGCCGAGACGGTGGTCTACTCCACGCCGATCATCTACGGGTCGCTCTCGGGAGTCCTCTGCGAGCGGTCGGGGGTCATCAACATCGCGATCGAGGGCCAGTTCCTCGCAGGAGCGTTCCTCGCTTCGCTGGTGGCGAGCGCCACCGGAGACGTGTGGTTCGGTGCACTGGCGGGCGCGGCAGCGGGCGCGCTGTTCGGCTGGATCCTCGCCTTCCTCACGCTGCGGTACGGCGCGGACCAGATCATCGTCGGCATCCTCATCGACGCCTTCGCCCTGGGCCTCACGAACTTCCTACTCCAAGAGATCTTCACCGACCACCCGAACCTGAATTCCCCACCGGTTTTCCAGAACGTCGCGATCCCGCTGCTCTCGAAGATCCCCGTCCTGGGCCCGGTCCTGTTCGACCAGAGCGCGATCGTCTACGGCGCGGTCATCCTTCTCGTCGGCATCCACCTCGCGCTGTTTCGCACGCGCTGGGGCCTGAGGGTCCGAGCGGTGGGCGAGCATCCCAGGGCGGCATCCACGGTCGGCATCCATGTCGTGCCGGTGCGCTACCTGAACGTGATCCTCGGGGGAGTCGTCGCAGGCATTGGCGGAGCGGCGTTCACCGTCGGGTCCTACGGGCAGTTCACCTCCAACATGGCGGCTGGCCTCGGCTTCGTGGCCCTGGCAGCGATGATCTTCGGCCGCTGGCGGCCGTTCGGCGGCCTCGGGGCGGCGCTCCTCTTCGGGTTCTCGATCTCTCTCGTCTCTTTCATCGGCGTCCTCGGAGTCGACATCCCCTCCCCCTTGCTCGCGATGGCGCCCTACCTCATCACGATCGCGGTCGTGGCGGGCCTCGTGGGCAGGGTTCGCCCGCCGGGTGCCGACGGCGTCCCCTACGAGCGCGAGTAACCAGGGTCTGCGGAGCGGCACAGCCCACTCGAGCGCAAGCCACTCATGCGCAAGCCACTCATGCGCAGCCCGGTGGGTGGTCAGGTCCCGACAGGGTGCCAGACCGTCTTGATCTCGACGAACGCCCGGAGGCGCCGAAGCGACGGAGTGCGTGCGAAGTCGTCGTCCGCGGCGAAGACCCGCTTCACGTTGCCCGCGGCGAGACGCTCGAGCCCCGCCCTCGTCGACGCCACGGCGCCGGTCAGGTCGATGCCGTTCACGTCCATGTGGGCAGCCAGCACGGAGTCGAGCTCCGACGTCCTGCCGGTGAGCACGTTCACCGCACCGGCGGGGACGTCTGCGGTCGCGAGCACCTCGGTGAAGCTCACCGCGGGA
>JBOGGB010000393.1:0-1567 GCA_050743605.1 Acidimicrobiales bacterium | reverse complement strand
CCGGACGGCCACGACTGACGCGGCGACGACCTCTTCGCCCAAGAGCCACCTGGTCACGTCGATCTCGTGGACTACCGAATCCGTCAAGGACATTTCGCTTGTGAACGAGGGCGGTACCGAGGGGTTGCGGTGGACGCAATGCAGCAGGAGGACGTCCCCTAGCTGCCCGCGCTCGAGGGAGCCCTTCAGTTGCTGGTAACCCTCGTCGTAGCGCCGCATGAAGCCGACCTGCACGAGCCGGCGACCGCCGGCAACTTCCGCGTCGATGACCTTGAGGCATTCATCGGGCGTCGGCGCCAGGGGCTTTTCGCAGAGCACTGGTTTGCCTGCAGCGATACACGCCAGTGTGAGCTCCGCGTGGGTGTCGCCGGGCGCGGCGATCAGGACCGCGTCGACCGAGTGGTCTGAGATCACGTCTCCCGCGCTCGGGCGGGCGATGGCGCCCACCTCATCTGCAAGCGAGGCAGCTCTCGGCTCCTCGACGTCGAACAGCGCCGACACCCTGGCGCCGGCGATCCTGTTGAAAAGCCGCCGCACATGGTCGGCCCCGATGTTCCCGGTGCCGATCACGCCTATGCCTATCGGCATCAGGGAACCTCTATATCCTTGGACCGCTCTGGGTCACCGCTGAACGGCACCGATGCCAAGCTGGCTGTAATAGCGGAACGTCCTCTGGGCGATGGGCAAGGGTACGTCGGGATGACACGGGTACATGTCCTGCTCCACGACCGCGAAAATCTCCGTGTTCAGCTGGTGCAGGGCGTTGATCACTGGCCCCATCTCGGGTACGCCGTTTGGCGGCTCGCACATCACCCCCCGCCGCACCGCCTCAGCGAAGCAGAGGTCTTCGGTTTCCACCTGGGACATTACGCCAGGGTCGGCTTGCTTCAAGTGCACGTAACCCACTCTCTCGGGGTAACGCTCGATCAGGGCAAGGTTGTCTCCGCCGCAGTAGGAGATGTGGCCGGTGTCGAGGCAGAGCGACACCGTGGACGGATCTGTGTCGGCCAAGAACCGTTCGACCTGGCCCTGCCCGCCGACGTGGCTGTCTGCGTGCGGGTGAAAGACCAAGGTGACGTCGTGCTCTTCTTTGACGATCTTGCCCACCTCGGACACCCGGGTGACCAGGCGGCCCCAGTCCTCCTTGTCGAGCTCGCGGGCGTAGAGGGACCTGCCTTCCAGGTCCCGGTACAGCTCGGGGAGATAGATGAGGTAGCGGGCGCCCATCTCGTGGACGAGAGCCGCCACCTTCTTCGCTTCAGCCAGGTCGTTTTCCCAGCTGCCGGCCCGGTGCAGGGCCCCGAAGACGCCCCCGCCGGAAACCTTGAGACCTCTACGGCACACCTCTTCGCGTAACCGATGGGGGTCTGTCGGTAGGTAGCCGTGGGGGCCGAGCTCCAACCACTCATACCCCGCGGCAGCCAGCTCGTCTAGGAACCGTTGCCAAGGTGTCTGGCTCGTGTCGTCGGGGAACCACACGCCCCAAGAATCGGGACAGCTCCCGAGGTGTACGCGGCGACTCGGACCACCCTCCCTGGTCGGCAACTCAGTACTTGTGGTGCTCGTC
>JBOGGB010000392.1:0-5166 GCA_050743605.1 Acidimicrobiales bacterium | reverse complement strand
GCCGAGCACGACTCCATCGCCACCGGCTACCAGCACGTCGACGCCGCGTGCATCCATCTGGTGGAGCGGCCAAGCATCTTCGACGTGATCGTCACCGACAACCTGTTCGGGGACATCCTCACCGACCTCGCCGGGGCGGTCTGCGGCGGTATCGGCTACGCGGCGTCTGCCAACCTCCACCCGGGTGCAGTGTCGATGTTCGAGCCGGTCCATGGCGCAGCTCACGACATCGCCGGCACCGGCCGTGCGAACCCGGTCGCCGCGGTCGCCTCTGCAGCGCTCATGCTCGAGCACCTCGGAGAGGTGGAGGCCGCGGAGCGGATCGCGAAGGCCGTGCAGAGCTTCGTGGAGGACGCCGCGCCGACGGGCGGCACCACGCGCGGCAGCAAGACTCCCGTGTCCCAGACGACTGCCGCCATCGGCGACGCGATCGCAGAAAGGCTGTAACGGTGCCGATCACCCCCACGCAGAAGATCTGGATGGACGGCGAGCTCGTCGACTGGGCCGACGCCAAGGTGCACGTGCTGTCGCACACGCTGCACTACGGCTCGGGCGTGTTCGAGGGCATCCGCGCGTACCCGACGTCGCAGGGTGTGGCCGTCTTCCGGCTCGCCGACCACATCCGCCGTCTGGTCGCGTCTGCGCACATCTTGATGATCGACGTCCCCTACAGCGTCGAGCAGCTCGTGGAGGCGACGGTCGACGTGGTGCGGGTGAACGACCTGCGCGACGGGTGCTACCTCCGCCCGCTCGTCTACCTCGGCTACGGGGAGATGGGGCTGAACCCTCTCCCTGCGCCGGTCAACGTCTCGATCGCCGCGTGGCCGTGGGGCACCTACCTCGGCGAGGAGGCGCTCCGGCGCGGCGTGTCGGTCAAGATCAGCTCCTGGCGCCGCCACGACCCGAACGCGGTACCGACGGCCGCCAAGAGCATCGGGATGTACGTGAACTCCTCGCTCGCCAAGGTGGAGGCGCTCAAGGCCGGCTACGACGAGGCCGTGCTGCTCACCTCCGACGGACGGGTGAGCGAGTGCACTGGCGAGAACATCTTCGTCGTGCGCGACGGCGTCCTTGTCACTCCGCCCACCTCCGACGCCGGAGCGCTCGACGGGATCACCCAGGACAGCGTCGAGGCGCTCGCCACGGACCTGGGGATCGAGGTGCGCCACGAGGCGCTGGTGCGCACCGACCTGTACCTGGCGGAGGAGGCGTTCCTCACCGGGACCGCCGCAGAGCTCACCCCGATCCGCGCGGTGGACGACCGGGCTGTCGGCTCCGGTACGCCCGGGCCGATCACGACCGAGCTGCAGCGGGCGTACTTCGCAGCGGTCCGCGGGGAGCTCGACCGGCACAAGGACTGGCTGCACTTCGTCGACTGAGGAGCGTCGACCGAGATGGACGGTGGGCGGGTAACGTCGCGGGCGCCATGACCCAACCGAGCTTCGTGCCGATCAGCGAGGCCGACCAGGTACGGCCGGCCCTGCGCCTCGAGGACGCCAGACCCTGGACGTCCGACCGCCCCGCCGATCTCCGCTTCCCGGTGCGCCCCGGCGGGAGGAGCCGGGGCGCCCCCGGTCCCGACCAGGGGTACGCGCTGCGGCTCGCCCGGCGGCTCTCCGACCGTCTGCGGCTCGGACCCGGGGAGTCCGAAGAGGACGTCGTCGTGGGCACGGCGCTCCTCGCGTCGCGCCGTGCGGCGCTGCTCGGCAGGGCCCCGACGGTCCACGACGTCGAGACGGCGCTCGCGCTGTGGAGCTTCTGCGACGAGCTTCCTCCTGACGGGCTCGTAGACGCGCGGCGCTTCGCGTTCTCGTCCGCCGCGCACGACTACCACGTGCAGCGCGCCGTGGTCGACCGCGTCCCCGAAGACGTGCTCCTGCTGAGTGCCTCCGACGTCTCTGCTCGGCGCGACGAGTGGAGGACCCTCGTCGGCAGCGCTCTTGGCTGACGCGTACGCGCGCCCGCACCCGTGCTGGAGCAAATAATCCTGCGGCAAGGACTTCTTCGGTATCGGGGCTGGTCAGGCGCTTCCCGCCGGGAGTCGTTGACCGCGGTTGCGCGCACCGGTCGCGGTAGCTTCGTGCCCCTTGCACCGGATCCGCTCGTACCGAGTGTCCGCGCTCGCTGCAGCAGTCGTTGCCGCCGCCGGGCTCGTGCTCGTCGTCGCGATGCCCCCCGCCGCGGCCGCCGAGCTCACGCAGAGGGCGCACCTCGCTTCTTCGAACGCGGCCCAGGCCGTGCACGGGGCCGTGGAGATCGCCGTCTGGCCGGACGGTCTGGGCTATTGGGTCGTGACGTCGGCCGGCGGCGTCGTGGCGGGCGGAGGCGCGCAGGTCTACGGCTCGCTCGCCGGGACGGCGCTGAACGCTCCGGTGGTCGGGATCGCCGCGGCGCCGACAGGGCAGGGCTACTGGCTCGTGGAATCGAACGGCGGCGTCTACGGCTTCGGAGCGGCGCGCTTCTACGGATCCTTGGCCGGGGAGCACCTGGGGCATCCGATCGTCGGCATGACCGTCACGCCCGGCGGCGAGGGCTACTGGCTCGTTGCCTCCGACGGCGGAGTCTTCAGCTTCGGGGACGCCCACTTCTGGGGTTCGGTGCCGGGGAAGAAGGTCCAGATCACCGACGCCATCGGGATCGTCGCGACCCACACAGGTGCGGGTTACTACGTCGAGACCCCTTCGGCGCGCTACGGCTTCGGCGACGTCTACCCGGACGTGCCGACCGGCTCGCGCGCGCCGGGCTCGCACGTTCCGGCCGGTCCGCAGGCTCCTGGCGCGAAGAAAGCGGTGCCGCCTGCCCCACCGGTGGTGAGCGCGGCCGCCGTCTTCCGCGGCCTGTGCGAGGTGAGCGCGGAAGGTTCCGTCGTCGTGTACCGCACAGCGTCCGTGTACCACGCACCGGGGAAGTGGACCGAGCAGCTGGCGATCCCACGCCTGCTTGGCGTCGCCGCCACAGCCGTGGGGCGCAACCTCTTCGTGCTCGACTCGCTCGGCCAGGTGAAGGTGGTCGGCGGACCGGGACCGGTCCCCGTCACGTAGCGCCAGCGAGTGGCGGCGCGTGTCCTCGTGCCCGGCATGGCCTCCGTAGGATCAGCGCATGACCTTCGTGCTCACCGACGTGCAACGAGAGTTTCGCGACATGCTGCGAGTGTTCTGCACCGAGCGGGTCGAGCCGAACGCGGCGGAGACCGACCGCGCGGCGACCTATCCGTGGAAGTCGTTCGAGGCGTGCCGGGAGCTGGAGCTTCCCGGGCTCGGGATCCCTGCCGAGTACGGAGGTTCCGGGGCCGACACGGTCACCCAGGCGATCATGGCCGAGGAGATCGCCAGGGTTTGTGCCGCCACGTCGGTCACGATGCTCATCTCGAAGCTCGGCATGCTGCCGGTGATGAACTGGGGCTCCGAGGAGCTGAAGCGCAAGTACCTCCCACGGGTCGCGGCGGGGGAGGCCCAGGCGAGCTACTGCCTCTCGGAGGCGGACGCCGGGAGCGACGTCGCGGCGATGTCGGCCCGTGCCGTGCGCGACGGCGACAGCTACGTCATCACGGGCACGAAGTACTGGATCACGAACGCGGGCATCTCCGACACCTACACGGTGTTCGCGAAGACCGATCCGTCCGCCGGGTACCGCGGGATCTCGTGCTTCGTGGTGGAGGCGGGCTGGGGCGTGAAGGTGGCGAAGCTCGAGGACAAGCTGGGCCTGCGCGGCAGCCCGACCGGTGAGATCGTGCTGGACGAGGTGCGGGTCCCCGCCGAGAACCTGGTCGGCGAGGAAGGCGGCGGCTTCTACATCGCCATGCACACCCTCGACCGCAGCCGCCCGACGATCGGGGCGCAGGCAGTGGGGATCGCGCAAGGCGCGATCGACTGCGCAGCCGGCTACATGAAGGAGCGCCGCGCCTTCGGCGCACCGATCGCCGACCTCCAGGGCCTCCGGTTCATGATCGCCGACATGGCCATGCGGACCGAAGCGGCGCGGTCCCTCGTCTACCGCGCCTGCTCGCTCGTCGACGAGGACCTGGCGGGCGAGCTCGGCGTGGTCGGGGCGATGGCGAAGTGCTTCGCCTCGGACACCGCGATGTCGGTCACGACCGACGCGGTCCAACTGCTCGGCGGCTACGGCTACACGCGAGACTTCCCGGTCGAGCGGTACATGCGTGACGCGAAGATCACCCAGATCTACGAGGGGACCAACCAGATCCAGCGGGTGGTGATCGCCAAGTCGGTGCTCGGCTAGTGCTCCACCGCGGTGGTGGCGTCCCGAGCATGCTGGACGATCTGGATATAGGCATGTAACCTGGATATACATTGACTGGAACAGTCAAACTCCCGAGCAGTGACCAGAGCGTCCCGAGTGTTCACCGGCAGCTCCGTCAGGCGATCCTGCGGGGAGAGCTCGCGGCCGGCAGGGTGGTGCCCCAACTCGAGCTGGCGAGCGAGCTCGGCGTCGGCCGGACTCCGCTCAGGGAGGCGCTCCGGCTGCTCCAGCAGGAAGGGCTCGTCGTGCTCCAGCCCAACCGCAGGGTCCAGATCGCCCCCCTCTCGATCGAGGACGTCGAAGAGCTCTACATCGCACGAATCGCGCTCGAGTCGGTGGCCGTTCACGTGACCGTGCCGACGTTCCGTCACGAGGACATCGCGGAGCTCGAGGGGCTGATGGCCCAGATGGACCACCTGGCGGGCACCGCGGCCGGATCCGTGACCGCCCCCCATGATGCCTTCCACTCCCGTTTCGTAGCCCTCGCGGGTACCCGCCCGACGCAGCTGATCGCGGAGCTCGCCGACCAGGCCGGGAGGTACCGCCGGGTTTACGGTGGCTCCCTTCCCGAACGCTGGCCCCAGCGCCAGGCGGAGCACCGCGCCATCCTCGACGCCGCCAAGGCTGGCGACAGCGCGGGCGTCGCCGAGGCGATCGCCCACCATTACCTGGGAACGGCACGGATCGTGGCGGCAGCTCTCGATCCCGACCACCGGCTCCACCGGCTCGAGGCCGGCTTCGAGGCGCTGATCGGCAAGCCGACGCATGACGGCCGCACCTCACTCGGGCAGTCGACGCACCTCGAGTCCACTCGCCCGCCGTCGACAGCCCCAGCGTGGCGCTTAGCGACCGTCCATGACGAGGACCACCTTGCCCAGCTTGCCGCCAGCGGCGAACCGCTCGTAG
>JBOGGB010000391.1:0-3194 GCA_050743605.1 Acidimicrobiales bacterium | reverse complement strand
GCGAGCTCTCGGTGAGGGTCGCCGACTGGGTGATGCTCGCCCCCGCACAGCGCCCGTTCGGGGACAAGTGGCGGGGCGTCACCGACGTGGAGACCCGGTTCCGGCAGCGTGAGGTGGACCTGTGGGCGCACCCCGGCAGCCGGAGCACCCTCCTCCTGCGCAGCCGGCTGGTCCGGCGCATGCGCGAGCGGCTGTGGGACATGGGCTTCGTCGAGGTGGAGACGCCGATCCTGCATCCGATCCCGGGCGGCGCCCACGCGCGCCCATTCGTCACGCACTTCCGCGCGCTCGACATGGACGTCTATCTCAGGATCGCCCCGGAGCTCTACCTGAAGCGTCTCGTCGTCGGCGGCTTCGAGAAGGTGTTCGAGATCGGCCGGCTCTTCCGCAACGAGGGCATCTCGCCTCGGCACAACCCCGAGTTCACGACGCTCGAGCTCTACCAGGCCTACGTCGACTACCGCGACATGATGACGCTCGTGGAGGACCTCGTCTCGGGCCTCGCGGTCGACCTGCTCGGCACCACGTCGATCACCTACCAGGGGCGGGCGCTCGACCTCGCGCCGCCGTGGCGCCGTGCGACGCTGACGGAGCTCGTCTTCGAGCGGACGGGGCTGGACGTGAGCGTGCACACCCCGCGCCCGACGCTCGAGCGCCTGGCGCGCGACGCCGGGGTCGAGACCGAGCGGAGCTGGGGCCCCGGGAAGCTCCTGCTCGAGCTCTACGAGAAGACCACCGAGGGCGAGCTCTGGGAGCCGGTCTTCGTCCACGACTACCCGAAGGAAGTCTCGCCGCTCGCCCGCGTGCACCGTGAGGACCCGATGCTCGCGGAGCGCTTCGAACCGGTGATCGCAGGCCGTGAGCTCGGCAACGCGTTCAGCGAGCTCGTCGATCCCGACGAGCAGCTCGCGCGCTTCGAAGAGCAGGTGGCCGCACGCGACGCCGGGGACGAGGAGGCGATGCTGGTGGACACCGACTATGTCCGGGCGCTCCAGCACGGCCTGCCGCCGACCGGGGGGCTCGGGATCGGCATCGACCGCCTGGCCATGCTCTTGTCGGACTCGGCCCACATCCGAGAGGTGATCTCGTTCCCGATGCTGCGGCCCGAGCGTGCCGAGGGCGAGCCGGGCCCGGAGAGCTGAGGCAGTCTCGGAGAGCTGAGGGGAGGGGAGGGTGCCGGGCGCGCCTCAGCCGGACAGGTCGTCGAGCAGCGAGCCGGCGAGGCAGCCGAGACCCTCGGCGACGTGCGGGGGAGTGATCCCCGCCGTCGCGGCCCGCGCGTCGGCAACGTGACGGCGCGCGATCGACACCGTCTTGTCGATGGCCCTGGACTCGCTCACGATCGACCGTGCCTTCTCCCGCTCCGGATGGCCCAGTGGCTGCCCGAGCAGCGTCTGCAGCTCCGGGCCCGCGTCGGGATCGCGCAGCGCGATGAGGACAGGGAGCGTGTAGACGCCCTCGGCGAGGTCCTGGCCAGGAGGCTTGCCGAGCTCCCCGTCGCTGCCGATCACGTCGAGCACGTCGTCGCGGAGCTGGAAGACCATGCCCAGGGCGCGCCCGAACCTCGTGAAGGCCTCCACCTCGTCCCGCTGCGCCCCGCTCGTGAGCGCGCCGATCCGGCAGGAGGTGGACATGAGCGCCGCAGTCTTGCCGGCGATCGCCGCGAAGTAGTCCTCTTCGCTGCGACCGGTGCTGAAGCAGGATCGGACCTCGACGAGCTGGCCCTGGCACAGCTGCCCGAGCGTCGTCGCGAGGAGACCGGCGATCTCGGTGCCCAGGGAGGCCGCGATCGTCGCGGAGCGTGAGAGCAGGTAGTCGCCGGCGACGATCGCGACCAGGTTCCCGTAGCGACTGTTCACGCTCTCGACGCTGCGACGGACGCTCGCCTCGTCGATGACGTCGTCGTGGTAGAGCGACGCCAGGTGCACGAGCTCGACGGCCACCCCGCCGAGCAGGTCCTCCTGCGACCCGTGGCGCTCGCCCCGGGTGGCCGCGACGAGCGCGAGCGCAGGCCGGAGCCGCTTGCCGCCCGCCGCGATGAGGTGCGTCGTCACGTCGTCGAGGAATCGGTCCCCCGTCGTCACCGACTCCGCGAGCAGGGGCTCCAGCCGTTCGAGGTCCTCGTCGACCATGGGGAGGCCGAGGGCCTCCGTGACGTTCACGACACGCACGTTACGCGACGGCCGCCCCGCCCAACGCGTTGAACCCGTCGAACGCGCAGGCGCCGGGGGCCCGCGCCCCTGCACGATGTGTCCGACCCCGACGGGCCCGACCGCATGGCGCCGAGGGCCGCCTCAGGGGCCTCGCCGTAGCCTCTGAGCAGGGAGTCTCTCCCTCGGGAGCAGCCCGGCGCGCACGAAGTGCCTCCGCCGGGACACCGGGGTGCGCGGTCGCCGGGAGGCACCCTGTGGGTACACTTCAGTCCGAGGAACGAGTCAGTACGGAGGCGGTCACGTGTTCGAACGCTTCACCGACCGGGCGAGACGAGTGCTTGTGTTGGCGCAGGAGGAGGCGCGCCTGCTCAACCACAGCTTCATCGGGACGGAGCACATCCTCTTGGGCCTGATCCACGAGGGCGAGGGCGTCGCGGCGAAGGCGCTCGAGTCGCTGGGCATCACGCTCACAGCGGTGCGTGAGAAAGTGGAAGAGACCATCGGCATGGCCGGGAGCGCCCCGAGCGGCTCGCCGCCGTTCACGCCGCGGGCGAAGAAGGTGCTCGAGCTCTCCCTGCGCGAGGCGCTGCAGCTCGGGCACAGCTACATCGGGACCGAGCACATGCTCCTCGGCCTCGTCCGGGAGGGCGAGGGCGTCGCGGCACAAGTGCTCCAGAGCCTCGGCGCCGATCTCGGGCGAGTGCGCCAGCAGGTCATCCAGCTCATGTCGGGCTATCAAGGGAAGGAGGCCGTCGGCGCGGGCGCGGGGCCGTCTTCGGGCGACGCGCCCACCGGCTCGCCGGTCCTCGACCAGTTCGGTCGGAACCTCACCCAGCTCGCGCGCGACGGCAAGCTCGACCCGGTCATCGGGCGCGAGAAGGAGATCGAGCGGGTCATGCAGGTGCTCTCCCGCCGGACGAAGAACAACCCCGTGCTCATCGGCGAGCCCGGCGTCGGCAAGACCGCCGTCGTGGAGGGGCTGGCCCAGGCGATCGTCAAGGGCTAGGTGCCCGAGACCCTGAAGGACAAGCAGCTCTACAC
>JBOGGB010000390.1:0-6681 GCA_050743605.1 Acidimicrobiales bacterium | reverse complement strand
CTTGGAGCAGCGAACCGGACAGGGATGGCGCTTCGAGGTTGACGACGGCGGCCCGGCGTGGCACTACGGGCTCGACTCATCCCGCTTGGTCGTGACGGTCGCGTACGGACGCGTCATGTTGCACATCGACGAGAGGGACAAGGACCGCAACATGGGCTCCGTCGAGATTCTCGAGTTGTGGCTGGACCGTCACGAGGCCGAGTTCGAAGGTTTCACGCCGCTGCAGCGCGAGATCCTTGACACACTGCTGCCGCAGAAGATGGACGAGTGGGCGCGCGACCCCGGCTCAACCGACGAGGCGGAACCCGACGCGTAGCTGCGTTCACTCCGGGCGACGGCCTACATGCGGGGCGTCGGTACCAGGTCTCGGGGACTGCGCGGCAGCTTCCCTACCGCGCTTGCAGCTGGCGCGTAGGGTTGTCCCCGATGCGCACCTGGCACGTCGTGGCGTTGAGCGTTGTGGTGACCGCAGCGGCATGTGCCGGCGGCACGTTCGCCTGGGTCGAGGTGACGCATGCGCACATTGTCACGACCGCCCAAGCCGTCGAGCCGACTACCACGACCGCGCCCCCACTGACCACCACGACCGCGCCACCTACGACCACTACGACGACCACGGTGCCGCGAACGAGCTCTACGACGACCGTGCCACCTACGACCACCACGACGCAGCCTCCTCCCCCCACGACGAGGGTGCCCGACATCACCATTACGGGGCGCACAACAACAACAACAACAACGGACAAGACACTGGGCGGAGCTGAGAGCGCACTTGTCGCTGCGGGCCTCGAATACGAAGTCTTCAGCAGCCCCACCGAGTACTGCAACGGCGTGTACGGCCTCAAGTGGGTCGTCGGTCAGACACCGGCGCCCGGCACCGTCGTCCCGGTCGGCACAGTCGTGTTCGTCACCACGTGTAACAGCACATTCGCCCAAGGCTCGTGAGCCGGGTGTCGGCACACCTACAGCACCTACGCCCGGCACACCGGCCCTGGGCGTGGGCGAATAGCGCGGATCGCACCAGCCGGCATCTCCTTCGAGCCAGATCGCCGACGCTCTCGGCGTCACTCCGTGCGCCGCACAGCAAGCGCTATAGCGTCGGCACTCCGCATCGTGCCTACCGCCTTTGCAGTACCCGCCAGACTTGAACCGACGACCACGTACCGCCCGCCTTGGTCGTGTTGCCATCATCGTTGAGCTTTCGTGCGATGTCCCGCGTGCTCGCTCCCTCGTCGGCGAGCTGGTGAATGCGAGCGACGATCCGTTGCTCCTCCTTGTCGGCGATCAGGTCTCCGCCCTGCGCTCGGTAGCCGAACCTTGGGCGCCCGCCGCCGTACCCGCCGCCTGCCACCTTGACAGCCTTACCGCTCATCATGCGGCCACGGATCAACGCCTTTTCGTACTGCCCGATCGCCCCGAGCACCTGGCGCACAAGGACGCGCGTCGGGTCATCCGAGTCGATGTCAGGTTCGGAGACCGACACGACCTCAACGCCGGCCGCTCGCATCCGCGCCATGACGGTCTCTTGCAAGAGAAGGTCACGCGCCAAACGGTCGAGCCGGTAGACGACGATGGCAGCGACCCCGCCGCGCTCGGCGATCGCCAGTTCTCCGGCGAGCCCTACTCGACTGTCGAGTCCGTTGCTACCGGACTGGCCCTCGTCGGCGAGGATGTCGACCAGCCTTAGACCGTTGGCCTTGCAGTAGTCGCGGATGGAGCGACGCTGGACCTCAAGCCCGAAGCCGTCGACCTGCTCGGCGGTGCTGACCCTGATATATCCCAAACCCTTTCGCATTGCCATGGTGACTCCTTACGTGAGATAGGCCCGGGGCCGCTCGGAAGCAACCTCGGGCCGGGACAATCAGGCCGCGATCGCGGTCTCTTGAACGCTTGCCAGGATCTCGGCTGCGCACCGCTTGGCCGCGTCGAGTGCCTTGGCTACGGTCTCCGCCTTGCCACCGCTCCACCCGGCCACGTAGGGGAAGCTGTAGCCATCCGAGGCGATCCCGAACGCGTCGAGCACTAGGTAGGCGACCGACTCCGCCTCGCATTCGACCTGGCCGCGGTCCGAGCCCATCCGGTGCTCGTGTAGCAGGACGTGCGCCAGCTCGTGCGCCAACGTCTTTACGGCCGCCGCTGGTGCCAGCTGGTCACTGATCGTCACCATGCGCGCTCCGTAGTTCGTGCGACCGTTAGCCTCGGCGAGCGGCGTGGTCTCAAGCCCGAAACCCTGCTCGGCGACCAGCCTTGCCAGCGCGTCCGATAGACCGGCAACCGTGTCGCCGGTCAGCAGCTCGGGACGCGGCATGCTCGGGATCTCTCCGTCTCCGTCAGTCTGGCAGTCCGCGAAGACGTGCTCGACCTTGAAACCGCGGAGCCGGTAGGTCTCCTCGCCGGTCGTCTCGTCGGTCGTCTTGTACGTGCACGGGGCGAGGATCGCGAGACCCTTCTCGCCCTTGCGGACGTGACGATCGAGCGAAAGCCAGGTCCGAAAGCCGGCGACGTGCTGGACATCCGAGTAGCCGCGTCCTGAGCACTGCATCATCAGCAGGAACACGTTGTTAGCCGAGTAGTGGTGGAACCGGCCGGCGAATGCGAGTGCACGCTGCCAGTCGTCACCCGTGACGATCGACTCAACCGCGGCGCTGAGCTCACGTCCTGCCGTATCGAGCCTTTCCCTGCGTTGCTCGGGAGTGAGGGTAACCTTTGCCATTGTCGGGACCTCCTCTGTTGGTCTCGTCCGTGCCGGGGGCTGTTAGCGCAGCGCCCCGGCTTTCTCTCTGTTCCGTTCGCTACGGAACCTAGGAGTATCGCGCCTCCGTGATCGGGAGAATCACGGAGATGAGCGTCGAAGAGATAAGCCTCGTGGGCCAGCCGGCCCAACCAGATGCGAGGATAGTGACGATGAGCATCCCCACCTCGGATCTACGCGAGGCGCTCGGAGACCAGTTCGTTCCCGGTACGGACGTGTCATGTGATCGTTGTTTGCGTCCATGCAGGGGGCTCACCAAACACGAGGTTCCATGAAGCTGCCCAGGCGGTCCGAAATCCCTGGCCGCCATCCTGGCGGGCAGAAGCGAGTGTGCAAAAGGTTGTCTGGTACGCATACGCGAGCCAGTCGGCTGGGCTGAGCCGGGACGTCGGCTATTCCATCCGCCAACAGGGCACCGCGCCGGTGGCGGCGGTCATCCTCACTCCGCCAGCACCAGTTCCGTCCGGAGCACCAGTGTGGGGGTTGTGTACACCTCGGACCTCGCTGTTGGCCTCCTACCGCTCTCGTTCGCTGGCATCGTCCACACCACCAACCGGTCAGCGAATCTGTATCGTCGGCGTTCGATGAGCCGTACCTGGCTGTCCATCCGCGTTGATCTCGTCGAAGGCCACGGTGAGCACCTCTGGCCGCGGCCGGGTCGCATCTTCGCCGCCGCTCGCACCCATACGTTCGAGCAGTTCGCCGATGCGATCGACGATGCCTTCGCCCGCTGGGACCGTTCTCATCTCCAGGAGTTCACCCTCGCCGACCGAACCCGCCTGGCAATGCCTGACCCAGAATGGGACGACCTGGACGATGTCGTGACCCTCGACTTCCGACGGGAAAGACTGTCCCAGCTGAAGCCGACCGAGCAGTTCGTGTACGTCTTCGATCTCGGTGACGACTGGGCCCACCTGTGCACCGTCGGACCGGAGCGGATCGACCCCGTCGAGACGCTCGGGATCCTGCCCGATCGCCCGCTCCCATACTGGGGCTGGGGCGACCTCCCTGACCAGTACCGTCGCCGCTGGGACGGCGACGACGGCGAATCGCCGCGACCGAAGGACCCGAAGCTCACCGACCTGCCGCCGCTGCGACCCGACTGGGGCTCCGAGACCCGCTGGGGGCGGCCGTGAGCGCGCCTCCATTGCCGCCGCGTCGCGCTCCGGTGTTCGGTCCCGAACGC
The DNA here is from genome assembly GCA_050743605.1 of Acidimicrobiales bacterium. Classification (GTDB taxonomy): domain Bacteria; phylum Actinomycetota; class Acidimicrobiia; order Acidimicrobiales; family RAAP-2; genus JAJYVT01. The sequence goes on along the minus strand of JBOGGB010000390.1, from coordinate 2,743 downwards.
TGGGAGGACTTCAGGGGAGGGGTGTGGAGCCACTGGGATCTGTGGTTCTGCGCGGTAGCCGTCGCCGACCACCGCGCGAGCTTCGACCAGCTGGAGGAGCGACTGGTCGGCGAGCTGCGGGACCGCACCGGTGGCCGCGAGGGCACCGAGTCGAAGCTCAGCCACCTGGCTGATCTGCGGGCGCGGCTCGATGATGCCGGTCTGGTGCCGGCCGACCTGGCCACGTCGGACGTCCTTGCCGAGCGGGGTCTTCTCCCCAAGGCCCGCAAGAAGCTGGCCGAGCGCTACCTCGAAGGCCGAGCCAAGAGTCCGGCGATGTTCGAGACGCCGCGGGTCCGCTTGGAGCGTCGGTCGCGTGCGGGGCACTGGGGTGCCTTCCCGGTGAACCCGGAGCGCTACTACCGCTCCTTCCGTCGCAACGTCGAGGTGAAGGACCACATCTCGAAGAACCGGAGCTTCTCGGCCATCCGGCGGATCGAGGAGCGGCTCGAGTCCGTCGACAAGGGGAGCCTGACGGTCGGAGAGCGCCTTGCCCTCTACCGTGCGTTCCACACGGCCGGCCTGGAGCTCTCCGACCGGGCCGACGACTCCTTCGGCAACGTCGGCGAGATGCGGCGCGAGGCATGGCACACGTACCTCGACATCGACTGGCAGGCGGCCGGTATGGCCCCCGAGAACTACTGGGCAGACCTGTGCGATCTGGTCGTGTTCGAGGACTACGCCCTCGGATTCGAAGAGGAGACCTTGCCATGGAACCACGTCCCGGGCGGGCAGGCGGAGCTCGTCGAGGAGATGCTCCTCGCGCTCGAGGCGGAGTGTCGAGCCTTCCACCTCGACTACCCGGCTGATCAGGCGCTCGAGCAGCTGGCGTGGCTGGCCGTGGCCGGACGACGCTTCACCCGCTACGTCGAGGTGGCTTCACGTCTCGGAACCGACCACTGGCGGGGGGTGGAGGCGTTGGCCACCTCCGCGCTGCGCTCCAAGCGACGTGACCTGGCTGTCGAAGTTTTCGGGGCGGCAGATCGGCCAGGCTGGCATCAGAAGCTGCTCCAGGAGCGCTGCGCGTCGCTCACCGGCGTGGCCATCGGAGACGCAGGTGACAGCCGCCCCTCGCTCAGGGTCGTCCCGAGGTCGTCGAGCGGCGGTGCCCGAGGATGATGTCGCCACGCGGTACGGCCGATTAGGCGCTCACAAGAACCGTCCCGCCCATCAGCCCGACGATCACTTCCTCGGCGACCGGCGTGAAGTCCCAGACGTCCACGCCGACGTTGACCATGCGTGCTTGCCGCCGCCACTTCTCGTGGACGTGCCCGTGGAGCAGCCACATTCCCTCGTCGATCGGCCTGAACTTGCGGTAGCGCTCGGTCTCTCCGCTGTCGCCTTGGTACGGAAGGTGGCAGAGAAGCACCTCCCTCTCGCCGACAGTCATCGCTAGCGGTCCCTGGCGGACCTCGTCGAACCCGGCGTCGAGGTACTCCTGCTCCAGGCGGAGGGCTCTCTCTCCATGGCCGTACCAACAGCGGTCGTGGTTCCCCGGGTAGAGGATCTTGTGCCCGGCCAACTGGCCGATGAGCGGCATCGACTCCTCCCGCCGACCCATTGCGACGTCGCCGAGGACGTGGACGGTGTCGTGCGGGCCGACGACAGCGTTCCAGTTCCCGACGAGCACGGCGTTCATCTCGCCGACGCTGTGGAACGGCCGGTGGCAGTACTTGATGATGTTGTGGTGACCGAAGTGCTGGTCCGCGGTGAAGTAGGTGGCCATGGGTCCGTGGTGGTCGCGGGTGAGTGCCGACTGGGCCGAGTAGACGCACGAGTCTACCCTTCAGTAGACTGCCGGAGATGAGCACCACGATCCGGGTCAGCGAGGAGACGCGGAGCCGGTTCGCGGAGCTGGCCAAGGCGACGGGAAGACCCATGACGGAGCTGCTCGACGAGGCGGCGGATGCCCTCGAGCGCCGGCTTTTCTTCGATCGTTTCGCAGCTCGGTACGCGGAGCTCCGACAAGATTCGGATGCGTGGGGTGAGATCGAGAACGAGCGGGCACAGGAGTGCAGCTCGCTGTCCGACCATTCGGCGTGACGGCCCGAAGGGGCGACATCTGGCTCGTAGACTTCGGCGAACCCGTCGGGCGCGAGCAGGCCGGCCGACGGCCGGCAGTCGTAGTGTCCGCCGACCTCCTGAATGAGAGCCGAGCCGGCGTCGTGATCGTCGTTCCCTGCACGACGAGACGCCGCGAGCTGCCCTCTCATGTCGAACTCGATCCCGCTCGCTGCGGACTCGACGAGGTCAGCTACGCGAAGTGCGAAGACGTCAAATCCGTGTCCGAGCGTCGACTGGTCGCTCGTCTTGGTACCGCGAGTGACGAAGCGTTCTTCGCCATTACCCGGGCACTCAGGTTCCTGCTGGACTTTTGAACTTCCCGGTCAACAGGATCGTCGTCAACCCTGGCTGTCTGCGGTCGCATTCCCGTGAGCCTTGCGGAGTCTCGGCAGCACGGTCTGCTGGCAGATCCCGTCGGCCTGACCCTCCGTGGCTCGTTCCCGCGGAGTGGTGACCGCCCATCCCGCCAGCGCCAGCTCCGTCCTGAACACCGACGTGGGCGTCGAGTACGGATCCCCCCTCCGACACGCTCCAGCTCCACGCCCTGTGGTCCTCGAAGATGTGGACCTCGGGTCCATGTCGGTTCTCCGGCACGGTTCAGGTCCACGGCGCTGAACGTGGACCTGAGCTTGACCTGTTC
>JBOGGB010000389.1:0-2273 GCA_050743605.1 Acidimicrobiales bacterium | reverse complement strand
GCGCGACACCCGTCAGCACGCGTGGCACACACCGTACGCGCGTTCGACCACAGCGCAGCCGCCGAACCCGGGCGGCCTCGGTGGCCCCGGCGGCCTGCGCCGCAGGACCCGCCCGGGCAACCAGCTCTCGCTCGTCTGGATCATCGTGGTCGTCGCGATCGTGGCGATCCTCGTCCGCAGCCGCCACCTCACATCCGACGAGGTCATCGTCTTCTGTGTCCTGATCCCCTCGGTGATCCTCCACGAGATCGCCCACGGCGTCGTCGCGTTGTGGTTCGGCGACGATACGGCCAAGCGCGCCGGTCGCATCACGCTGAACCCGATCCACCACGTCACACTGTTCGGCACGATCATCGTGCCGATCATCACGGTGATCGCAGGGTTGGGCTGGTTCGGTTGGGCGAAGCCGGTGCCCGTCGACGTCCGCAAGCTCCGCCATCCTCGGAACGAGTCCGTGCTCGTCGCGCTCGCCGGACCAGTGACGAACCTCTTGCTGGCGGCGATCTTCGGCGCAGCGTTCTATCTCGTGTACGCGGTCGGACACACAGGTGCGGTGCCGGCGACGCTCGGGGCGCGCATCCTGTTCTACGGCGGCTTCATCAACTTGTGGGTCGCCTGCTTCAACTTGATCCCCATCCCGCCGCTCGACGGCTCGGCGCTGGTGGAGCGGGTGATCCCGCGGTCGTGGTGGCCGGGGTACCTCCGGCTCCGCATGTACGGGATGCTGATCATCGTCGGCGTGCTGGTCCTGATGTCGTTCGCGCACACGAGCCCGCTGCAATCGGTGGTGACTCACCTCGTCACATGGTGGGCCCACGTGGTGCACGCCGCCTGACCCCACGCCGCCTGACCCCACGCCACGCCGTCTGGTCGCGGAGGAGGAGCGGGACGCTCAGGCGAGGAGGCCCACCGCCTCCGCCGCGCGCGCGTAGGTCACCGACGCGATGTCGTGCGCCCGTGCTGCCCCCGCGCGCAACGCGTCCTCCACCCGTCCAGGGTCAGCTGTGAGCTCGGCGGCGCGCTCGCGAACCGGGCGGAGCATCTCGACGAGGGCGTCTGCAAGGTCGCGCTTCAAGTCCCCGTAGCGGGTGTACCCGGAGGCGACCTCCTCGGGCGTGCGCTCCATCGCCACCGCGAGCAGCGAGAGCAGGTTGGCGAGCCCGGGCTTCTCGTCGGGCGCGTAGCGCATCTCGCCGTCGGTGTCGGTCACCGCCCTGCGCACCTTGCGCTCGATCTCTGCGGGCTCCTCGAGCATGGCGATCGTCCCGAGCGGGGAATCGACGCTCTTGGACATCTTGCGGTCGGGATGCTGGAGGTCCATGACCCTGGCCCCGACCAAGGGGATCGCTGCCTCGGGCACGACGAAGGTCTCGCCGTAGCGGTTGTTGAAGCGCTGCGCCAGCTCGCGAGCGAGCTCGAGGTGCTGGCGCTGGTCGTCGCCGACAGGGACCCGGTCCGCCTGGTACAAGAGGATGTCGGCAGCCATGAGCACGGGGTATGCGAAGAGGCCGACGCGGACCGCGTCCTGCCCGCGTCCCTTCGCCTTGAACTGGGTCATGCGGCCCAGCTCGCCCATGGTGGCGAGGCATTGGAGGATCCAGGCGAGCCGCGGGTGTTCGGGGACGTGGCTCTGGACGAAGATCGTCGAGACGTCGGGATCGAGTCCCACCGCGAGGAGGCTTCGCGCGGCCTCGAAGGTCTTCTGGCGGAGGTACGCCGGGTCGATCTCCTCGGTCAACGCGTGGAGGTCCACCACGCAGTAGTAGGCGTCGTCCTGCTGGTGGGCGACCCACTGGCGGAACGCGCCGATGTAGTTGCCGAGATGGAAGTCGCCGGAGGGCTGCACGCCCGAGAGCACGCGCTGCATGGGGCGACATGGTAGGCGGGTTCCGCAAGTGCGCTCGTCCACGCCCAGGCGCGTGCCGACCGCCGCCCCGCCCCGCTCGCCGCTCGCCACCGCCGCCCCGACCGGACTCGACGCCCGCTCTCGGGTGGCATGCTCTTGGGGTGCGCCACTGCCCGGCATGCGGCACCAACAGCCCCGAGGGCGCCCGCTTCTGCGGGGACTGCGGAGCGGCGCTCGAGGCCGTCTGCCCGGCGTGCGCCGCACCCGTCCAGCACACCAAGCGGTTCTGCCACAACTGCGGCAGCCCGTTGCCCGACACCAGCGCCGGCCTTGGGGCCAGCGCCGCCTCCGCCGGCACTGCGACCGGACCCACCGCGGCCGGCCCTGCGACCGGACCCACCGCCGCCGTCCCCGGATCGTCCTTCGC
>JBOGGB010000388.1:0-15138 GCA_050743605.1 Acidimicrobiales bacterium | reverse complement strand
GCTCGTCGAAGCACCCGTGCTTGTGCTCGACGAGCCGACCGCCGGCCTGGACCAGGAGAGCGGCGCCCGCCTCGTCGCCGACGTCGCCCACGACGCCGGCGCGAGCGGGACCAGCGTCATCGTGGTGACGCACCGGGCGGAAGATCTGGAGCACCTCGACCATGTGGTGGTGATGCACAATGGCCGTGTCGCCCGGATCTCCGATCAGGGCGGACCCCGATCGACATCGTGATCGGGTCAGGCGGACCCCTGGAGGACTCACCGGGCAACGGCGGTCGTGACGCGGGTGAGCGGCTATGCGGGGGGCGGCGCACGGCGGCCGCAAGGCCGAAGCGGGAGGCGTCATGCAGCTCGGGTACGTTGGGGCATGGCGGCGAACGGTGGCGTCCAGGCGCGGGAGGTGCGTCCGGTGACTCCCCGAGACGACCACACCTGAGCCGAGCGATCGCTCGACCCCCGAGGAAGGTGCAATGACCCCCTTCGCGCGACGTGCAGTTCCCGCAGGCTCGGCGCGCCGCAGCCCGGGTGATGGCGACGGCGTCGCTCCGAGCACCGGCAAAGGTCGGACGACCCGCGCTCGTGGTGACGGGGCCGTCCGGCGAGCCAGCCCCGGACCGATGCGCAAGGGCGAGACGCCCAGGGCGCGAGGCGAGCAGACCCGTGCCCGGATCGCCGATGCATTGATCGACCTCTTGGCCGACTCCGAGCTCCCGCCCACCGCCAAGGAGGTGGCGTCCCGCGCGGGCGTCTCGGTGCGGCTCGTGTTCCACCACTTCGAGGACATGGATTCGCTCTACCGCGCCGTGGCCCGTACGCAGTTCGACCGGCACTGGCGAGGGCTCCGCCCCGTGGCGCGCGAACTTCCCTTCGAGCGACGGATCGAGCGGACCGTCCACGATCGGGCGAAGCTGTTCGATGCGATCGCCCCCGTACGGCGCAAGGCCGTCTCCCTGGCGATCCGCCACCACGATGTCGCGCAGAACCTCGAGACCACGAACAGGATGCTGAAGCAGCATCTCGAAGCGACCTTCGCCGGCGAGCTCGAGGTAACCGGCCGCGAACGCCGCGAGCTGCTCGCCGCGCTGGATGCTGCTGCCTCCTGGGAGGCGTGGGACCGGCTCCGTCACACCCAGGGGCTCAGCCGACCCGCTGCGCGACGCGTCGTGGAGCGGACCTTGCGCGCGCTCTTGCTCGCATAGGCGCGCGGCCTACTGGGCGAGCGTCGACCGCGCCCCGCCCCTTCCCCACCCCTGCCGCACAGGCACAGGCACTGGCGCCCCGCGCGGCACTCCCGCGCCGGCACTCCCTCAAGACGCGGGTGGCACCAGGATCCGGCCGCACTGCTCGCAGGTGACGACCGTTCCCGGTGGGAGACGCCGGATCCGGTCCACCTCCATCGAGGGAAGCTCGAGGTGGCACCCGCTGCACCGGTTCCCGACGAGGCGCGCCGCTCCGGTCCCGCCCAGGCGTGCCCGCAGCGATTCGTAGCGACTTCGGAGATCATCGGGGACGGCGGCCGTCGCGACGTCGCGTGCGCCGGAGTGGGCGGCGAGCTCCTCTTCGATCTCCGCCTCCGCCAACTGCAATGCGGCTCGCAGGCGCTCGCCCTGCGCCCGCAATTCCGCGCCTTGCGCCTCGAGCGACGCGAGCTGCCCGTCCAGTGGCTCGAGGGCAACCATCACCTCGAGCTCGTCGTCCTCCAATTGCTCCCGGCGCTGACGCAGGTGCCGGACCTCTTCGTCCATCGCCTGCAGATCTCGAGCCGGAGTGCCGCGCGCGGCGTACATGCGCTGCTCGAGCAGCTCACGCCGCGCCATGGCGGCGCCGACGTCCGCCTCGAGGGCCTGCTGGCGCGCCACGAGCTCGGCGCGAGGAACTTGGACGTCCGTCGTCCGACGCATGACGTCTTCGAGCGCGGTGGTCACTCCGGCGAGCTCCTGGCGTTCCGGCAGGGTCGCCCTACGGTGATGGAGCTGGGAGATGACCGTGTCGAGATCCTGAAGCTCGAGCAACCGCTCGAGCGGCGGCCGTCCCGCGGCCACCTGCTGCGCCTCCGGCGCCCGCGTCTCGGGACGCCCCTCAGCAGTCACGGCGCGGTCCTTCGTGCAGCACCTTGCGTGCGACTCGGAGCGCGCCGACGAGCGCTTCGTCGGCGATCTCCTCCGCATCCTCCCAGGTGAACCACTCGACGTCGGGGCTCTCACCCGGACCCGGCCGGGGCTCACGATCGGGCGCGAGGAGCAGGTAGCGGAGATCGAGGTGGACGTGGTCGTCGGCGGCAGGATGCACGTCGAGATGGAGCAAAGTCGGACCTCCCTCGGGATGCGCCACGTCGAGGCCCGTCTCCTCCCACGCCTCGCGCTGCGCAGCCTGTGGCGCCGACTCCCCCGCGTCGACGTGCCCGCCGGGCTGGAGCCAACGGCCCAGCCGTCGGTGGAGATGGAGCACGGTCCCCCTCTTCCCGGCCACCACCGCCGAGGCAGTCACGTGCACCGGGTCCGCGTGCCGATCGAATGGTCGCTCGAGCCGGTCGAGCTCAGCGAGGAACCGCGACTTGGCGGCACGCTCACGCTCGTCACGCGTACGGTGGCGTCCGACGAGCACGCGCAGGCCCCCGTCGTCTGCGCCGGTGGCGTGCCCGCTGGGTCCGCCCTCAGTGGCGGCTTCGGCAGAGCCGGCGGCTGTCGTAGGCACGGAGCCCATCGATACCACAGCACCCAGCGACGAGGCCGCTCACGCCTCGCCGACAAGACGCCGGGCCGCTTCCCCGACGACCTCTCCGCGGAGCACGGTCGACGCCCGTCCTGCCACCCTCACCCGGGTCTCGCCGGTCCGCACGCGGAGCACCCCTCCGCGCGGGGAGAGCTGCACGGCACGAAGCTCGGTGGAACCCAGCGCGGCAGCCCAGTACGGACCGAGATAGCACTGGGCGGAGCCGGTCACCGGATCCTCGGGCACCCCGACTCGAGGCGCGAAGAACCGGAGCACGTAGTCGGCGCCCACGTCCCCGCTGGAGTCCGCCCTCGCGGTGACGGCGATCCCGCGGTGGGGAAGGGACGCCAGCTCGACCCCGGCCGGGTCGAGTTCGCGCACGGCCCTCTCGCTCTCGAGCTCCACGAGAAGGTCGGAGCGCGCCGTCGCCGCACGCACCACGGGCCATCGCGCCGCGAGCGGTGCCGGCACGTCGGCAGCGCTCGAGTCCTCACTCGGCAATTCGATCTCGACCTCGTCCCCCCGCAGGGTCGCCTCGAGCCACCCGCTCTTCGTCGAGAACCGGGCCTGCTCACCTCGGAGGCGACCAGCCTCCGCGAGGGCGTGCGCCGTGGCGACGGTGGCATGGCCGCAGATGGACACCTCGGCTGCGGGCGTGAACCATCGCAGGCCGAAGCCATCGTGCTCGGGCCAGACGAACGCCGTCTCGGAGAGGCCGATCTCGAAGGCGAGCGACTGCATCGCCTTCTCTGTTGCCGGCCGCTCGAGCAGGCAGACCGCTGCGGGGTTGCCGGTGAACGGCCCGTCCGAGAACGCGTCGACCCACACGATCGGCACCCGCGCGCCGGTCAAGGCCATGCTCCGTTCTCTCCCGGAACGTGGGGGATGGTGCTCAGCGGAGTAGCCCCTTCAAGCGCACGAGCGCGTCGAGCAGCACCTCGGGACGTTTGCAGAAGGCCCAACGCACGAGCGTCCGCCCGGGCTCCGGATCGCGGTAGAAGGCCGAGGCCGGCACCGCCACGACCCCGCAACGCCCCGGGAGCTCCCTGCAGAACGCCACCGCGTCGTCCTCGCCGACGGAGGAGACGTCGGTCATCGCGAAGTACGTGCCTGCGGGCCGGTGCACCGCGAGCCCGAGTGCCTCGAGGCCGTCGCACAGGAGATCGCGGCGCTCCTGCAGCGACTCGCGCAACGGGGCGACCAGCCGCTCGCCGGCGGAGAGGGCCACGGCAACCGCGTGCTGGAAGGGGGTGCCCGTCGCGAAAGTGAGGAATTGCTTCGCCGCGCGCACCCGGGCGACCAGCTCGGCCGGTCCGCACGCCCAGCCGATCTTCCATCCGGTGAACGAGAAGGTCTTCCCGGCGGAGGACACCGAGACGGTGCGCTCCTTCATCCCCTCGAGCGACGCGAGAGGAACGTGCTCGCCGTCGTACACCAAGTGCTCGTAGACGTCGTCGGTGACGGCGAGGAGGTCGTGCTCGACGCAGACCCTGGCTACCTCGGCGAGCTCGGACCGGGCGAAGACCTTCCCCGTCGGGTTGTGCGGGGAGTTCAGCAGGACGAGGCGCGTCCGACCCGTGACAGCGGCGCGCAGCTCGACGGGGTCCCAGGACCAGTCCGGTGCGCGCAGCGTGACCATCCTGGCGGTCGCGCCCGCCATGGCGGCGGACGCGGCGTACGAATCGTAGAAGGGTTGGAACATGACGACCTCGTCCCCTGGCTCGCACAGCCCGATGAGTGCCGCCGCGATGCCCTCGGTCGCACCCGTGGTGACCAGCACCTCGTCGTCGGGGTCGTAGCCGAGCGCGTAGCAACGCCGCTGGTGGTCCGCGATCGCCGCGCGCAGCGCAGGCACGCCCGGCCCTGGCGGATACTGGTTCTCGCCGCCACGGATGGCGGCCACCGCAGCCTCGGCGATCTCGGCGGGCCCGTCGGTGTCGGGAAAGCCCTGCCCCAGGTTGATCGAGCCGGTGGCGAGGGCGAGCGCGGTCATCTCGGCGAAGATCGTCGTCGCGAACGGCGCGAGCCGGCCGGATGACGGAGGCGTCGACACGCGACGAGATGGTACCGCCTGGGCGACGCCCCTCCGGGAGGCCGCCCCGTCCCCGGTTGGCCCGGAGCGGCGGCCTATCGTCGGTGCGCGCCTCTGCCCCATGCCGACCCGCGACCCTTGGCGACCTTCAGCGTGGCCACCTTCAACGCGCACGCCGGCGTGGACGGATGGGGACGCCCGTACGACGTCGTGGCCGCATGCCGACTCATCGACGCGGACGTCCTCGTGCTCGAGGAGAACTGGGCGCCGACCGAGGGTCCAAGCCTCGCGGCACGGGTCGCCGGCGCGCTCGGCTACGAGATGCGGGAGCACGCGCTCGCCGGAGGACGCCTTGCCGGACCCCACCCGCGGGCCGACGCCCATTGGATGCGCTCGCACGACTGGCGCGGGAGGAGCCACGCGATCTTCCTGGACAGCGAGCGGCCGTTCTCCCGCCAGGTCGTGTGCTCGACGCGTTTTGCCCGAGCGGCGCCGGGCAATTGGGGCATCTCGGTGCTGAGCCGGCTCCCGATCACGGCGACCGAGCTCGTCGAGCTCGGGCGGCTCGCCCGCGACCGCGCCCGCCGGGCGGCGCTGGTCGTGACGGTGGGGGCCGAGGCGCCCGTCACCGTCGTCGGCACGCACATGTCGCACCTCACCTATGGCGCCCCGAAGCAGTTCGTGCAGCTCGCCCGCGCGATCGAAGGCATGGTCGGTCGGGGTCCCGCGGTCCTCGCGGGCGACATGAACCTCTGGGGCCCGCCGGTCGGGGTCCTCCTTCCCCGATGGCAGCGCACGGTCCGCGCGAAGACCTGGCCCGCGTGGCGCCCGCACAGCCAGGTGGACCACGTGCTGGTACGCGGACCGCTGACGCTCCTCCACGGCGAGGCGCTGGAGGCGGTGGGATCCGACCATCGGCCCGTGCGCGTGACGCTCGGGATCTCTCCGGCGCCGTGAGCACGCCGCCCCGCGCACCGCTCGCCCGCCGAGAGCTCCGGCGGCACGGAGCCGCTGCGGGGTGCATCTCCCTCGCTGCGCTCTTCGCCGGGTTCGCGTCCGGCACCTCTCCCTTTACGATCCCGGCCGACATCGCGGTGTCGGTGCCATCAGCGCTGCTCGTCGGCTCGTTCGTCTTGGGGCGCGTGCGGCCCGGCGCCGGTCCTTGGCGGCGTATGGACCGCGCGCTTCCTATTGCCGGGCACGCGTCGGCGTTTCCCTGGCTCGTCCTCGTCGCCGCGCTCGCCGGCGCCGAGCTCGCCTCGTATTTCCACGGCGGTCCCCGTTCCGACTACCCCACCATCAGCTCCGGGCTGGACGCGCTGTTCCGCTACCGGGCCCTGAAGGCGACCGCCTGGCTCGCGTGGCTCGGTGGGGGCTGGTACCTCGTGCGGAGATGACCTGGGCCGACGTCGTCTACGGACTCTGGGCTGCCGTGGCGCTGGCCGCCCTTCTGCTATGGCTGGCCTCCAGGCGCGTCCGCACATCCCGCCTCGCCCGCCCCTCCACCCTCGTCGGCGACCTCCTCGGAGACCGGACGTGGCTTCGCGCGGCGGTGGTGCTCGCCTGGTTGTGGTTCGGGATCCACGCCTTCGCGCGTTGACCCCGGCACGGCGGCAACCCAGAGCTCCTCCGGCTCCTGTCCCTTCGTCTCGGGCAGGAGCAGGAGGAGGCCGGTCGCGAGGACCATGGGGAGGAAGACGACCGCGGCGGCGAACGCGAGATGGTTCGAAGTTCCCTGGACGTCGGCGGCCACGCCGAAGGTCAGCAGCCCCAGCACTCCGCCCACCACGCCGGCCGCGATGTACCAGCCCGTGACCGACGCGCGCACCGAGGTGGGGAAGAGCTCGTTGGCGAGCGACCCACCGGCGGGGGCGAACACGGCGCCGGAGGCCACCCCGGCGACATAGCCGCAGAGGAGCGCCCACTCGGGCCCCGCATAGGCGAGCACGCCGAAGACGGCCATGCCGACCATCGACAGCGCCACGGTCGGGCGTCGCCCGAGGTGGTCCGCCAGCCACCGACCGAGGAGCAGGCCGCCGAGCCCGACGGCTCCCGCCGCGACCACCATCCCGCTGGTCACGATCCCTCCCAGATGGAGGAAGTTCTGGGCGTAGATGAAGACCAGGCTGTTCGCAGGGCCCGTGACGACCGATATGCAGAAGGCGAGCGCGCACACGATCACCAGCCGGCGCCGGTGCGCGGGTGCGACCGCGCCGAGCATTGGTTTGGCCTCGCTCGCACGGCGCGCGACCCGCGCGAAGCGGTCCGGCTCGGCCACCGCCCGTAGGAGCAACGGGAGGAAGACGAGCGGCACCACCGCCAGCGCGAAGATCCCTCGGAACCCGAGCGCCGCCTCGGCGAGGCTGTGGACGATCGCGGCGAGGCCCGCTCCCACCGCATAACCCGCCGCCATGAGGGACACCGCCTTGGCGCGCTCTCGCGAGTTCGTGAGCTCTACCGCGCTCACCTGCGTGAGCCCGGTGGTCGCGCTCAAGAACGGCCGGCCGAGCGCGAAGATCGCGACGAACCACCAGTAGCTGGGGCTCAGAGCGGTCAGGACGGTGAGCACGAGCCCGGTGGCGCACGTCGAGGCGAGCATGGGCTTCCGGCCGAGACGGTCCGCGAGCGAGGCCAGGGGCAGGCCGAGGATGGACGCGGCACGGATGATCGCGAGCCCGACCCCGAGCACGGTGCCCGAGAGGCCGGCTTCGTCGGCGAAGGTCGCCCCTCTGGTCAGGTGGCCGAACGTCTTCGCCACGTTGCCCAGCGCCGCGACGGCGCCGAACTGCCCGAAGCCGGCGGCGACGGCGACCAGGGCGACTGCGACGAGCGCGGGGTCGGACCAGCGGTACGTTCGGAACCCGGGCTCATGCGTGCCCGCCGTGGCATCAGCCACCTCGCCGGCACCCCTCCACGCGCCAGAGGTTAGGCCGAGGGCCGTGCCGCGCGGCGACGCCGTGACACCTTCGGAGCATCTGTTCGGCGAAGCTCGACATGCCGCTCCTTGCCTGGCACCATCGGAGCGCGCGCGAGACTCGCGCCGCGCGTCGTGCGACGAGCGCTGAGCCCCAGGAACTCCGGTAGCACATGCCGCGACCAGTCGAAGGATCGAGCCCCTACAACCCGGGACTGGACGGCATCCGCGCGATCGCGGTCCTCGGGGTCATCGCGTACCACCTCGACTTCGGCTGGGCGAGCGGGGGCCTGCTCGGGGTCGGCGTCTTCTTCGTGCTCTCCGGCTACCTGATCACCGACCTCCTGACGGCCGCCGTCCGGCGTCGGGGGGCGCGGTCCTTCGGGCAGTTCTGGGTGCGCCGCGCACGCCGCCTGCTGCCCGCACTGTTCGTGACCCTGCTCGTCACCGTGGCATGGGCCACCCTCTTCGACCCTTCCCAGCTCCCCGCGCTCCGGACCGACATCCTCCCGGCGATCTTCTACTACAGCAACTGGTGGTACGTCTTCCATCACCTCTCGTACTTCGCCCAATACGGACCGCCGTCGCCCCTGGGCCACCTGTGGTCACTCGCGATCGAAGAGCAGTTCTACCTGGTGTGGCCCTTCGTGGTTCTCGGCGCCCTGTACTGGGTGCGGAACCGGAGCGCGCTGGTCGTCGGCGCGCTGGTCCTCGCCTGCGCCTCCGCGGTGGAGATGGCGCTCCTCTTCGTCCCCTACGCCGACCCGACCCGGGTCTACGACGGAACGGACACCAGGGCCTTCGAGCTGCTCATCGGAGCTGCGCTCGCCTTCGCCTGGCCCCGGGACAAGCGCATCGGTCCCATCGCGCCGAGGGCGCGCTCCATCCTGGACCTCGTCGGCGGCGCCGCGCTCGCGGGCATCATCGTCCTGTACTGGCAGACCAGCCAGTACGACGCGTTCGTCTACCGCGGGGGGATGGCGCTCCTGTCCGTCCTGACCGCGATCCTCATCGCGGTCTGCGTCCACCCAGGCGCGCGGGTGGGAAAGGTCATCGGCGTCGCTCCTCTCCGATGGATCGGCGAGCGCTCGTACGGCATGTACCTGTGGTCGCTGCCGGTGATCGTCCTCACGACCCCTCAGAGCGCGAAACAGAACCTGCTGCGCGATGCGCTCCAGGTGGCCGCGATCGTCGTCATCTCGGCGCTCTCGTGGCGCTTCGTGGAACAGCCCGTGCGCCACGGCGCCTTGGGTCGCTACTGGATGGGGATCCGTGAGACGTGGCAGCAGCGCCAGTGGGCCGGTCTCGTGCCGGGCACCGAAGGGTGGGCCGCCGTCGGCGCCGTCCTGGTTGGCGCGTTCATCTGCTCGCTCGGGCTGTCAGGGGTGATCTCGGGAGCCGCCAACCCGCCGGAGCCGACGAGGAGCATCGTGCCCCCGACCCATCACCCCACGTCGACCAGGGCGGCCACCTCGACGACCCGCCCGGTCGGCTCCGGGAGCGGTCCTCAGGGAACACCGCATCACCCGACCACGCTCCCTGGTGGAGTCACGACGACCACGACGACGCTCCCGGCGGGGACGGGCGTCACGGTGATCGGCGATTCGATCATGGTCGACGCGGCGCCCTACATCCAGCAGATGCTCCCCGCCGCGGTGATCGACGCGCAGATCGGCCAGCAGCTCTACCAGGTCCAGGAGGCCGTGCCTCAGCTGAAGAAGGACGGCGACGTGGGCGACGAGCTCGTTCTCGAGCTGGGGACCAACGGGTACTACACCGCCGCGCAGCTGAAGACCCTTCTGGACTCGCTCGGGCAGATGCGGCGCATCGTGCTGGTGAACACCCGGGAGACACGACCCTGGGAGCAGGGAGTGAACCAGAGCATCGCCACAGTCGCGCGCACCTACCCGAACACCACGCTCGTGAACTGGTACGGCATCAGCGCCAGCACTCCGCAGTACTTCTATCCCGACGGCATCCACCTCGACCCGCAGGGAGCCCACTACTACGCGTCGCTGCTCGTCCACGCGCTCGACACGCCATCCTCGCCGCGCTCGGGCGGGCCGAGCCACGGCGACAACGCGAGCACCGTGCGCAAGCCCCAGATCCGGATGAGCTCGGATCTGTAGTCGAACCCGACAGCTGCGACGGCGCACGCGGCGGTACCGTCGGGGTCGATGGTAGATGAGGATGGGGTCGACGCGCATGGGAGCCGTCGGTTACGGGTCCTACGCGCTCGTGCGCCCGCGGCGGCGCTGCTCGCGGCACTGGCGGTGGCAGGCACTGCGATCGCGCTCGCGACCGCGGGCGGTGCCCCGCCGCCGACGGCTTCGGTGGCTCCGGGCGGGCGGAACCTGGTGTCGGAGCCCGCGGCGGAAGCCGGGCCCGCCTTCTCCACCTCCGTCGCCGGAGGAGTCGCCATCGATCCCTCCGACTTCGCCCCGAACGCCTGCGTCGCGTTCGGCCCGACGGCGGGCAACGCCCACCACACCGTCTTTCTCGACGCCGGCCACGGCGGCATCGACCCTGGCGGCAGGGGGCTGACGGAGCAGGGGCGGGTGATCTACGAGGCTCGGGAGAACCTCACGATCGAGCTCGAGACGATGAACCTGCTCCGCGCGAGAGGGTTCCGGGTCGTCGTCTCACGCACGGCCGACAGCGACGTCGTCGACCCGACCGCGGCCGACCTCACAGGCGGTGCGCTGTCGGTGACCGGCGCACGGGCAGCAGTGGCGGCTCGGGACGTCTGCGCGAACCGCGCGCGGGCGACAATCCTCGTCGGGATCTACCTCGACGCCGGCATGTCGCCGCTCGACGCCGGGTGCATCACCGCCTACGACCCCGCCCGGACCTTTGCCGACAAGAGCAGGCGTCTCGCGTCGTTCCTCCAGAGCGACGTGCTCGCCAAGATGAACGCTCAGGGCTGGAAGATCCCCGACGACGGCGTCCAGCCGGACACCACACTCGGAGGGATCCCACTCACAACATCAGCCTCGTCCTACCCACACCTGCTCTTGCTCGGGCCGGCCGATCCAGGGTGGTTCACGACGCCGAGCCAGATGCCGGGCGCGCTCATCGAACCGCTGTTCATCTCCGACCCTTTCGAAGGTTCGATCGCCACGAGCCAGCCGGGGCACCGTGCGATCGCCGGGGGAATCGCGCGAGCCGTCGAGCGGTACTTCGGGGTACCGTGACGCTCCGGGTCCTCGAGCCGAGGCATGATCCCCGCACCCCACGCCGACCCAGACCGGTGAGCGCTACGGCGACGTGATCGTCTTCTGGGTGCGCACAGAGTCCGACGAGCACGCCCTCATCTCGGCCGGCAGTCGCCCGGGGCAGCCAGGCGTTCTGGACGATCTCTGCAAGCTCCTGGCGCGTGAGCTCGCAGATGCACGGGCCTCTGGCTGAGCGTCCACGCGCCACCGGGCGCGTCCGGGCACGCAGGGGTTGGACGCGCCAAGGCCCCCCCGGACCAGCGGACCGCGAGGCCACCGTGCACCACCCCGGGGGCTCCACGGCGTTGACACTCCTGAGATGCCCACGTAACTTCGTGGAATCGTTGACGTTGGGAAGCTCGAGGGGCGTCCCTCGCACCACCCCTAGAAGTTCTGGCCGACGCAGGCCGGCTCCCAGGTGTGCCGGCGTCGACTGGCGGTATCTTCTACTGGGGGATCATCCTCCCCGCTTGTCCCCTGCCTGAACAGGATCATGATCGCGCGCAGGTGACGTTCGCAGGTGGAAGGAGGTGTGTGAGGATGAGCGAGAAGCTCCCGTTCCCGCCGAGTCATTCGCGCAAGCGCTGGATCTTGCGGCCGGCGACCGGGACCTTGCGGTGCTCCAGGTAGAGCCCACGCCCACACTGTCGACGGTCAGCGTGCTCGGCCACCGAGTCCAGCGGCGCGAGGACCCTCCGCTGCTCACCGGTTCGGCAGCGTTCCTGGCCGATATTTCGGTCCCAGGAATGCTCCATGCCGTCTTTGTCCGGTCGCACGCTGCGCATGGCCTTGTGCGCGGCATCGACGCCGACGGCGCGCGCGGCAGCCCCGGCGTGGTCGCCGTGCTCACGGCCGCCGAGCTTTCGCTCCCCGACATTCCCGAGTGGCCCAGGGCCGACGGAGCGCAGCGACCGGCGCTCGCCCGCCCGTGTCTGGCTCGAGAGCGGGTTCGATATGTGGGCGAGCCCCTGGCAGTGGTGATCGCGGAGACCCAGGCCGCGGCGACGGACGCTGCGGAGAGGGTGATCGTGGAGGTAGATCCGTTGCCCGCTGTCGTCGATCCCGTCGCTGCGACCGACGCGCGAGCGCCCTTGCTGTTCGAGGATTTCGGCTCCAATGTCGTACTTCGGGCCCGTGCCGTACCCGACCCCGACGGCGCCGAGACCCTGGTCGGCGCCGACGTCGTCATCCGCGCACGGTTCGTCAACAACCGGGTGGCGCCCGTACCGATGGAACCGAACGGGATCCTCGTCCGGCCCGAGCCAGACGGACGGCTGAACTGCACGGTGAGCTGCCAGGCCCCGTTCGCGGTTCGGGCAGGGATCGCCAGAGCTCTCGGACGGGAAGAGGCGACCGTGCAGGTGCGCACGCCGGCGGTCGGAGGCGGCTTCGGGGCCAAGGGCGGGGTGTACCCCGAACATCTGGTGGTGGCCGCAGCGGCCAGCCTGCTGCGGGCACCGGTGCGTCACGTGGAGACCCGCTCGGAGAATCTGGTGGCGATGAGCCACGGTCGGGGCCAGGTCCAAGACGTCGCCCTCGGGGCCCGCCGCGACGGGACCATCGTGGGTCTGGCGGCCCGCACGGTCACCGACCTCGGGGCCTATTGCTGGCGTGGAAGCATCCCGTTCCACACGGCGCGGCTCATGGCGACCGGTCCGTACCGGATCCCGCGGCTGTCGTTGACCTCCCTGGGCGTCGTCACCAACACGACGCCCATCGGTCCCTACCGCGGCGCCGGGCGACCCGAGGCGGCGACGATGCTCGAGCGGTCGATGGATCTTCTGGCGACCGAGCTGCGTATGGACCCCGTCGAGCTCCGTCGCCGTAACCTGCTCCGGCCCGACGAGCTGCCGTACCGCACGCCGTCCGGTGCGCACTACGACAGCGGCGACTACGCCGGCGCCATGGATCACGTCCTCGAGCTGGCCCGGATTCACGAGCTCCGTGCCGCCCAGGCTGCTCGCCGGGCGACCGGCGACTTCCGCCAGCTCGGCATTGGCATCTCGACCTTCGTCGAGATCAGTGGGTCGGGAACCGAATACGGGTGTGTATCGGTCGGGGACGATGGCGGCATCGTGCTCACGACCGGTGCCGCGCCGCACGGCCAGGGTCACGAGACGACGCTCGCCCAGATCGTGGCCAGCGTGCTCGGGCTGCCCTTCGAAGATGTCCGCGTCGTCCACTCCGACACCGCGGCGGTGGCCCGCGGCACCGGGACCTTCGGGTCGCGGACCGGGCAATTGGCGGGGAACGCCGCGCGGGGTGCCGCCGAGGCGGTACTGGACCTGGCGCGCCACCAGGCAGCGCTCATGTTGGAGGCCACACCGGAAGACGTCGTACCGGTCGCTGGCGGTTTGGCGGTCGCCGGTGTGCCGGTTCGCGCGATCTCCTGGGCTGAGCTTGCTGGGGCTGCGCCCGGGGCGCTGCGTGCAGAAGTCGACTTCAGCCAGGACGAGGGGAGCTTCCCCTTTGGAACGCACCTGGCCGTGGTCGAGGTGGATGTGGAGACGGGGCGGGTCCGGCTAGACCGTCTCGTGGCAGTCGACGACTGTGGCACGGTGATCAACCCGATGATCGTTGCTGGACAGGTACATGGAGGGCTGGCCCAAGGCGCGGCGCAGGCGCTCTTCGAAGAGGTGCGGTTCGACGACACAGGTAATCCCTCGACTACCACCTTGGCCGACTACGGGATGCCGAGCGCGGCAGAGCTGCCCAGCTTCGAACTGGGGGAAACCGTCACGCCGTCCCCGCGCAACCCACTCGGTATGAAGGGCATCGGGGAGTCCGGGTCCGTCGGTGCGACCGCTGCCATCCAGAACGCGGTCGTCGACGCCCTCAGCCCCTACGGGGTGCGCCACGTAGACATGCCGCTGAGCGCCGAGCGGGTGTGGCAGGCGCTCCGCCAAGCACGGGCAGGCGTCGAGACGTAGGGCCATGACCGCATTCTGCGATCGTGTGCGAGACGCGCCAGAGCCGCCCGCTCGGGTTCGTCCCCCCGCTGTTCCCTCCGATCGTGCTCGGCGTCGAGGACCATTTGACCCCCCGAGGGATACGTGGTGGTGCTGGCCGACACCCAGAACGAGGTGCACCGGCGCCCTTGGCGACGTTCGAGCCTGCGCCTGCCTCCGAGCTGGAATGGCCGTCCTGGGCGCCAACGTCATCAGGTTGACCACCCGCTCCTGAAATGTGGGCGCAATCGATTGCCGCTGCGATAGGTTCGAGATCGTCGCCAGCCCTGGGCGTGTCCGCACCGGCCGAGGCAACATGACCGCAGCGCTGGCGTGCGGAACGGCCGATCGGGGGACGAGATGAACGTGGAGCACACCACCCGGACCTTCGCCACGGCGCCCGCCCCGGGAGCGATGGCAGTGGACTTCGAGGAGCGGGTCGACTTCCGTCGCCTGCACGACTACCGGCTTCGTCGTGCCCGCGAGGCCCTCGAGGCGTCAGACCTCGGGGCGCTCGTGTGCTTCGACTTGAACAACATCCGCTACATCACGAGCACGGCGATCGGGGAGTGGACGCGCGACAAGCTCATCCGCTGCGCCGTGCTGGCCCGTGGCGCCGAACCGGTGCTGTGGGACTTCGGCTCGGCGGCGGTGCACCATCGCCTGTACTCGCCCTGGATCGAGCCCCGGAACTCCCGGCCGGCGGTCACGACCTTGCGCGGGGCGGTGGGGCCGGCGGCGGGACTGCCCGACATCGCCGTGGCAGAGATCGTCGACGTGCTGCGGGAGGCGGGCGTGGCCGACATGCCCGTGGGCATGGACATCACCGACCTGCCGACGCTCTTCGCCCTCCAGGGGGCGGGCGTCGAGGTGCGAGATGCCCAGCAGGTGATGCTGGACGCCCGTCAGATCAAGTCGCAGGACGAGATCATGTTGTTGTCCCGGGCGGCGGCGATGGTCGACGGGGCGTACCAGCTGGTGACCGAGGCGCTGAAGCCGGGGGTGCGGGAGAACGAGATCGTGGCCCTCGTCAACGACACCCTTTACAAGATGGGCTCCGACGACGTGGAGTCGGTCAACGCTGTCTCCGGTGAGCGGTGCGTCCCCCATCCCCACAACTTCTCGGACCGCATGATCCGCCCCGGAGAGCAGGCGTTCTTCGACATCATGCACGCCTTCAACGGCTACCGGACCTGTTACTACCGCTGCTTCTCCGTCGGCTATTCGACGCCAGCGCAACGCGACGCCTACAAGCGGGCCCGTGAGTGGATGGACTCGGCGATCGAGTTGATCAAGCCGGGCGTGACCACCGACCAG
>JBOGGB010000387.1:0-4033 GCA_050743605.1 Acidimicrobiales bacterium | reverse complement strand
CGCCCAGGGCGACGGCCCAGGCCCGGGGGACCGGATGGCAGCCGCCCCGTGACCGAGCCCGACGTCTCCCCCGGCGAGCGTGCGGTACAACCTGAGCCGACCGCGCGCCTGTTCGTCGGCGCGTGGCCCCCGGCGGAGGTGTCCGCGCTCCTCTCCACCCTCGCGCGGCCGTCCCTCGGCGCAGTCCGCTGGACCGCGCCAGAGCACTGGCACGTGACGTTCGCCTTTCTCGGGGACGTCGCCGTCTCGAGGCTCGGTGATGTCGGTGCCGCGGTCCTCGCAGCCACGGCCCGCGCGGCGGCTCCGCCCGAGGCGCACCTCGGACCTGCGACCCGGTGCCTCGGCCGCCACGTGCTGTGCGTCCCGGTCGACGGTCTGGACGAGCTCGCCCTCACGGTGCGGCGCGCGCTCGATGCGCTCCTCCCCGGCGCGAGCCTCGACGGGCCGTTCCTGGGGCACCTCACCCTCGCCCGGAGCCGGGGGCGACGGGACCTTCCCGCGTCCCTCGCCGGGGCGCCGGTCGAGGCGCGCTGGCAGGTGCGGGAGGTGGACCTTGTCCGCTCGGAGCTCGGCCCTGCCGGTGCGCGGTACACGACGCTCGTCCGGGCGACCGTTCCGACGTGACGGCGATCGTGCCTGCTGCGGCCGGCCGGCATCCCACATCGAACACGCGTTCGCCATTAGGGTGTGTCACACCCCTCGTTTACGGTCGCCGACAGCAGACCGGGCCGCCACGACGGACGCACGACCAAGGAGACGACAGAGCGATGGCAGTTGAGGACCGCGACAAGGCACTGGCCACGGCGCTCAGCCAGATCGAGAAGCAGTTCGGCAAGGGCTCGGTCATGCGGATGGGCGAGCACGTGGACCTCGGCATCGAGGCGATCCCGACGGGCGCGCTGTCGCTCGACCTCGCCCTCGGCATCGGGGGGCTCCCGCGTGGGAGGATCGTGGAGCTCTTCGGGCCCGAGTCGAGCGGGAAGAGCACCTTGGCGATGCATGTCGTCGCCGAGGCGCAGCGCAACGGAGGGATCTGCGCGTACATCGACGCGGAGCACGCGATGGACCCGGTGTACGCGCGTGCGATCGGGGTGAACGTCGACGATCTGCTCATCTCCCAGCCCGACACCGGTGAGCAGGCTCTCGAGATCGCCGACATGCTCATCCGCTCCGGCGCGATCGACGTCATCGTGATCGACTCGGTCGCCGCGCTCACGCCGCGTGCGGAGATCGAGGGCGAGATGGGCGATACCCACGTCGGGCTCCAGGCCCGGCTCATGTCCCAGGCGCTGCGCAAGCTTGCCGGGACGTTGAACAAGTCCAACACGATCGCCGTCTTCATCAACCAGCTCCGCGAGAAGATCGGCGTCATCTACGGCTCTCCGGAGGTCACCCCGGGGGGGCGCGCGCTCAAGTTCTACGCATCGGTGCGGCTGGACATCCGCCGCATCGAGTCGATCAAGGACGGAGCCGACGTCATCGGGAACCGGACCCGTGTGAAGGTCGTGAAGAACAAGTGCAGTGCGCCGTTCAGGCAGGCGGAGTTCGACATCATGTTCGGCACCGGGATCAGCCGCGAGGGCGCGATCCTCGACGTCGCGGTCGACCTCGGGTTGGTCAAGAAGTCCGGAGCATGGTTCACCTACGAGGGCGAGCAGCTCGGCCAAGGCCGGGAGAACGTCAAGACGTTCCTGCGGGAGAGCCCCCAGCTCATGGCCGAGATCGACGACCGGGTGCGCCAGCAGCTGAAGCCCAAGGATGCGGCGAAGGAAACGGGCTCCGAGGTCGACCTCGACGACCTTCCTCTCGTCCTCGAGTGAGCGCCCCGACCTGAGACCAGCACGCTGCGGTCACCGGCTCCGGCGACTACGGCGTTGCCGTCACGCTCACCGGAGCCGGTACCAGCTCGACCCAGGTGTTGCCGGGCTGCATCGTGATCCTCTGGCCGGACGCGGTGGCGAAGCTCGTCGGCTCGGCCAGGTTTGTGCGCGACCAACGTCCGGCGATCTCGACACCGTCACGGAAGACGATCGCCTTCCCGCTGGCGTGTGTGTACAGGTTGGCCTGGACTTCGAGGCCGCCTGTCGAATTCTCCAACCACGGGCCGTAGGTCACGTTCACGATCTGGACGATCACGTTCGACGCGCTGTTCTGCACGCCGTTCGAGAGCTTGTCGGGTGACGAGTCGTAGAAGCGGAGGAACTTGCGCGTCGCAGCGTCGTACCTCCATACGACCGGCGAGTACCGGGAGAAGGGGATCGACACGGACTTGACCGGCGTCCCGGCGGGAACGACCTTCGAGTAGGCGAAGAGCGGCTGCGGTGGCTGATCCGCTGTGGAGCGCAGATGCCACACCGCGCCGGTCGAGGTGTAGGTGTCGTACGGGGCGAACCGACCCGGGACGTGCTGGATGATTGTTGTGTGGTTGCCGAGCTCGAAGTCCTGGATCGGCGAGGACAGGATGTCGGCGATGACCGGCTGGATCCCGCCGACGTGCACGAGCAGCGGGTGCCCGAGCTGGCCGAGGATGCCGATGTCGATGTTGCGCGCCGAGCGCACGTCGCCGACCTCCGGCGCGCCGCGGCATTGGAAGATCGCGACGTAGCGGGTGATCCCGCCTTCCACGGGTTCCTCGAAGACGACGTCGGCTGCTGTGAGCCCCGTCTGGGGCCGCGCGGCGGGGTAGTTGTCGACCTTCACTGCCAGTGCGGACCGCTTCGGGACGACGCCGTGGGGCGCAGGGGTGCCGGTGAGCGGGCAGTCGGGACCGCCGGCGACGGCCGTGGAGGGCGGCGTCGTCGGAACCCCGCTGCTCTTCTTATGGTGCGCCGCCTTGTTGGCCGTGCCCGACCCGCCCGCTGCGCATCCGGCGAGCAGGCATCCCGTGGCGAGCAGCCCGAGCGCGGCACGCAGCGCGACGATTCCTCGCCGCTGCCTGCTCCGTCGCGGGCGCGCCTCGGTCGACCGGCCTCGAGACAGGCGTCGGCCATCCCCACATCGTCCCCCGCTTCCCATGCGCGGGGCAGTCTGGCAGAGCACGCACGGGAAGGGAGCGCGAGGCATGCACCGCCTATTCTGCGACGGGCGGCCGCCAGACTGGTGGAATGTGGGCACTCGGACGTGCCGACGACGTGTAGCGTCCGCGCGGATGACCTGGTCGCAGGCGGTCCGCTCGGCACTTGG
Organism: Acidimicrobiales bacterium; assembly: GCA_050743605.1. Lineage (GTDB taxonomy): Bacteria > Actinomycetota > Acidimicrobiia > Acidimicrobiales > RAAP-2 > JAJYVT01. The sequence continues at coordinate 850 of JBOGGB010000387.1, read as the reverse complement.
GCGCGCAGCGGCCGAAACCCTTCGGCGCACGTGGGAGTGGGCGCCGTTCGCCGCTTCCGTCGGACCCGACGACGCGCGCGCGCGGCGGTTCGCGGCCTTCGGCGAGGGGAGCCTCCTCGCCTTCCCGACCGGCACCGTCTACAACGAGCGGTACGTGGCGGTGGGCGCGGGCACCATGATCGGCCCTTATGTGTCGCTCGCCGCGGGCATGGCCCCTGGTCAGCAGATGCTCACCGCTCCCGTCGTCCGGATCGGGGACCGCTGCGTGATCGGGCGCGGGAGCCACATCGTCGGTCACTGGTCGATCGACATCGGCGACGACGTCCAGACCGGACCCTACGTCTACGTCACGGACCAGAACCACGGCTACGAGGACCCCGACGAGCCGATCGGCCGGCAGCAGCCCCTCGAGGCGAGCGTCTCGATTGGCGCAGGGAGCTGGCTCGGTGCGCATGCCGTCGTGCTCCCGGGGGCTCAGGTCGGCCGTCACGTGGTGGTGGCCGCGGGGGCGGTGGTCCGGGGGTGGGTGCCGGACCACTGCGTCGTCGCGGGGGTCCCCGCCCGGGTGGTCCGGCGGTGGTCGCGAAGCAAAGGCTGGGTGGACGTGCACGACGAGGTCGCCCCGCGGTGAGCTGTGCGGCGCGCGCCGACACCGCGGACGAACGGCGGAGTGCGGGTGCACGCGTTGCGGTCGCGGTCGCAGTCGCGGTCGCGGTGGTGGGTTCCGGGAGCTGCGGTCCGGACGACGAACAGCTCGCCGAGGAGGTGGGGCGCGGACTCGCCGAGGCGGGCGCCCTCGTCGTCACCGGTGGGCTCGGAGGCGTCATGGCCGCGGCCTCACGCGGCGCGC
>JBOGGB010000386.1:0-1810 GCA_050743605.1 Acidimicrobiales bacterium | reverse complement strand
CTGACATCGGCCGGGGTCGTGTCCAGGACCGCGAAGTCCCTCGTGTTCGGATAGAACTGGGAGGTCAAATTCAGCGTCATGATCCACGCCTCGTCTGTGTCGACGACCATCGCCTTCTCGTGGTCGGCGTAGAAAGCCGGGGGAGCCCAGGTGACCGACACTCCGCGAGAGGTGAGGTAGCCACGAGCCGCGGCATTGCGGGTTCCCTCCAAGTGGTGGTCCAGGATGACCCGGACGTCCACGCCGCGCGCGGCGGCGCGGGCGAGGAGCGACTCGGCCCTGGAGTCGACGAGCTCGTACATCTCGAGGTCGATGCTCTTCTTCGCCCCTTCGATCGAAGCGTAGATCTTGGCGAGCCCGGATTCCGGCTCGACGAGAAGTGTGCGGACTCGTGAAGCCGCGCTCGGCAGCGAGGTATCGGCGTGGCGCACGGAACCTCCGTGGCCAGCCAGGACCGCCGGGGCGGCCGCGACTGACGCCGGGGCGGCAACGGCCGACGCCGGGGCGGCAACGGCGACGACGCTGACTCCTCCGGCTGCGACCGAGAGCACGAGCCGGGCCGTTCGTCGCACGGGCGACATCCTGCCAGAGCGCAGGTAGAGTTCGCCGATGATGACGAGCGCGCTCGTCGGCCAGACCAGCAGCGTGCAGGGAGAGCTCTGGTACCTCGCACCAGAGTCGACCGTGTTGCGCAGGTTCACCGCACCCGGCGAAAGCATCAATACCGGTCAGTACGATCCGCACGTCGTCCCAGTCCACAACGGGCGGCCCCTCCAAGACAGGTTTTCTCTCGAAGAACACGGGTTCGAGCTCATCTCGCATCGGAGCTCCGTCGGCGACTTCACCGACAAGGCGCAGGTGGACGCCCTCTACGCGGCCGAGGTCCTCGAGCTCGTGAAGGAACGTGTCGGTGCAGACGTAGTCGTGCCGAGGGGGTGGATGGCGCGGCGCTCCTCGGCGCCTGGCGAGCACGGTGCGCAGCCCCAGGCTGCGCTCGTCCACATCGACTACGGACCCGATGGGGCTGTCACGAGCGCAGCCGACGCCTACGTGGAGGCCATTCCCGACGGTCCGCCCTATCGGAGGGTCGTCGCCACCAGCGTCTGGCGCGTGTTCAGCCCACCACCGCAGGACTGGCCCCTCGCGCTCTGCAACTTCCGCAGCGTCGAGGAACTAGAGGGTTTACCCAACCAGCTCTACCTCGTCGATCGTGTCCCAGAGGACCCGTTCGCTCCTGTCGACCACCTGAAGATGGTCACCAGCGGCTCCGAGTTCCACTTCCGCCCCGAACACGAATGGTGGTACTTCCCGGAAATGACCCGTCGCGAGGTGCTGCTCTTCGTCTTCAACGACTCGGACCACTCACACGCTTGGAGAGTGCCGCACACCGCCTTTCGAGATCCGACCGTCGAGACGGACGTCCCCAGGCACAGCATCGAGTTTCGCTCGTTCGCCTACTTCTACTGAGCCTGGCCCGGTCCGTGCGACATTGGCTCTCGCGACTCTCGGGTTCCGGGCTCGACCGCTCCGCTCGCGATTGGTCTCCCTCGCGGCGCGACGACACCAATCGCCCCGAGCACATCCCCCGCGGGTTCTTGTCATGCGCGGCGGAATACGCAATGCAGCGGTGGGAACGCGAAACCAAGCGGCTCCTGAGGAGTTACCGACTTCAGCTAGACTCATGGGTCCGGGGCTATAGCTCAGTTGGTTAGAGCGCAGCACTGATAATGCTGAGGTCCGTGGTTCAAGTCCACGTAGCCCCACCCAGCAGGAGTCTGATTCTGGACACTCCTGGTCATTCCCGATGCCC
>JBOGGB010000385.1:0-1981 GCA_050743605.1 Acidimicrobiales bacterium | reverse complement strand
CGTGGAGGGAGATCGGCGCGCCGCTCGTCGTGCGAAGGGGCGCCTGCCTCGACGTCAACGAGACGGCGTCCTGGCTCGTCTCTGCCGGCTACCGGCGCGAACCCCAGGTCGAGCACCGTGGCGAGTTCGCGGTCCGTGGCGGCATCGTCGACGTCTTCCCCTCGACGTCGGACGCTCCTGTGCGCATCGACCTCTTCGGAGACGAGGTAGACCGCCTGACCTCCTTCGACGTGTCCGACCAACGCTCGACGGCAGCTCTGGGCGCCGCGGTCATCTACGGCTGCCGAGAGCTGGTGCTCACGGACACGGTGCGTGCCAGGGCGGCCGGGCTCGTCGGTTCGGAGCCCTGGGGACGGCGGCACTGGGAGCGGATCGCCGACGGTCAGCCCTTCGACGGCATGGAGTCGTGGCTGCCGTGGCTCCAGCCGGAAGAGGAGCTCCTCCCCGATCTCCTCGGCGAGCGCGCCCTGGTCGTGGTGATCGAACCCCGTCGTGTCCGGGACCGCGCGCTCGAGGTGGTGACCGAAGAAGCGGCGCTCGCCGACACCTTGTCGGTGACCTGGGGCGCACGTCCGCACGGAGAGGAGGCCGCCGCGCCCGAAGAGGAAGCCGCGGGCTCGGCCTTCCCGCGCCTCCACCTGCCCTTCTCCCGCCTGCTCGCACGGACGCAGGCCGCGTCGCTCCAGATCGTCCCCGTCGCCGACGCGCCTCGGACCCCGCGGGTCACCGTCCGGGGGTTCGATCACGTCGCCGGCGACGCGAGCAGGCTCGCCGACCAGGTGCGTGGGCTCGTCGAGGACGGGTTCTCGGTCACGCTGTGCTCGACCACCCCGCTCGGGAGATCTCGGCTCTCGGGCGTCCTCGCCGAAGAGGGGGTCGTCGCCCCGGCCGCCGCACTGGCCGCGCCGGGGGCAGGTGCCCGCGTCGTGACGGCTCCGCTCTCTGCGGGCTTCTGCCTCCCCGATGCACGTGTCGCCGTGCTGTCCGAGACCGATGTGACCGGCCGGCGAGCGACGCATCGCCGAGCCCGCCCGAGGTCGCGGCCGACCGACGGGTTCTTCGACGACCTCGGTCCAGGCGGCTATGTGGTCCACCGTCAGCACGGGGTCGCCCGGTACGCGGGCATGACCACCCGCGCCGTCGCCGGGACGACCCGTGACTACCTGGTGCTCGAGTATCGGGGGAGCGACCGTCTCTATCTCCCCGTGGAGCAGATCGAGGCGATCACCCCCTACAGCGGCGGAGACTCGCCGACCCTGTCCAAGATGGGGGGCGCGGACTGGCAGCGCGCCCGGTCGAGGGCGCGTGCCGCCGCAGGCGAGGTGGCGGAAGAGCTGGTCGCGCTCTACCAGCGGCGGCTCAGCGTCGAGGGCCACGCGTTCGCACCCGATTCTCCGTGGCAGCACGAGCTGGAGTCGTCCTTCTCCTACCGTGAGACCGCGGACCAACTGCGCGCGATCGCAGACGTCAAGGCCGACATGGAGCAGGCGAAGCCGATGGACCGCCTCGTGTGCGGCGATGTCGGCTTCGGGAAGACCGAGGTTGCGGTGCGGGCGGCCTTCAAGGCGGTGCAGGATGGCAAGCAGGTCGCGGTCCTCGTCCCGACCACCCTGCTCGCCAGCCAGCACGCCCAGACCTTCTCGGACCGCTTCTCGGGGTTCCCGGTCCGGTTGGAGCTGCTGAGCCGCTTCCTCGCGCCGGGGCAGGCGAAGAAGGTCGTCGACGGTCTGCAGAACGGCTCGATCGACGTCGTGGTCGGCACGCACCGGCTGCTCGCCCAGGAGGTCCGGTTCAAGGACCTGGGTCTGCTCGTCGTCGACGAGGAGCAGCGTTTCGGCGTGACCCATAAGGAGGCGGTCAAGCGGATCTCCGAGGGGGTCGACGTGCTCACGCTCACCGCGAGCCCCATCCCGAGGACCCTCGAGATGGCGCTCACGGGTATCCGCGACCTGTCGCTCGTGAACACGCCGCCTGCAGATCG
>JBOGGB010000384.1:0-1824 GCA_050743605.1 Acidimicrobiales bacterium | reverse complement strand
CTTCATCTTGGAAGTGCCCTTCTGGTTGGGGGACGTGGACGTCAAGCACCCACATTTTCCCTTACCAGAAGGGCGTTTCCGCGTCTTTCCGCAGCTCTCAGTGCCGAATTACTGAAAGGTCTCGGCTCACGGCACATATGCGCGCTGCGGTGTCGTGATAGTGAGGCGCGTGAGCCGCATGGTACGGGGCACGTTGCCGGGTTCTACCTCGACCGCGTGTACGCTAGTTGCGGTACCCTCGGTGATGATCTGCGCGTCGGTAAGGAGTGCGGACGCAAGCCTTCTGGCCCTCCAACCGGAAGGGGCTAGAGCTAAACAGCCAGCTCGCGCTCACCTCGTGGGCGGCCGCGAGCTCCTTGACGTGCCGTCTCCTGCCCCGGCTGACAGCCTGGCGCGGATGCTCCTTTGCCTGCCGATTAATGGGGGAGGACATGGGGGATGGTTTCGTTGTTACCACCATCGGCACGGGTACAACCGGCCGAACTTCGGACCGAATGACCCGAGGTTCACCGACGCTGACTCCAGCGAGACGCTGGTTCCCATCGAAACGGTGGTGAGCGTCGTTATGCGGCGCTGGCAGCCCTCGAGCCTGCCAGCCACCTGAGCAGTTGCGCGCGCTTGACGTTCGAGTTGTCCGGTGGTCCCTCGCAACCACTGTGACCGCTCCAGTTCGCGATGATGCCTGATCACGAAGCGGGGAGGCTGGCCCAGCTGCGGCCTGCAGATCGCCTCCGGGCGCTGGGGGCGGTTCGCGACGGAAAGGTCTTCACGCTCGGCATCGAGCTCTTCGGACCCACACCGGTCCCCGGTTACCCCGGCAGCCCGACCCCGCTCCACCTCATGTACCAGGACTGGTCGCACTACGAGAAGGGTCTGCTCCACCCCGACGCGGGCAATGTCGCCTGGGTGGACGACGGGGTCCTGTTGAACTGCCACGGCGGCACCCACCTGGACGCGCTGGGTCACGTCGTCGTCGACGGAACGATCGCCGGCGGGATCGCCGCGTCGTCGACCGTCGGCGGGCTCGCGCATGCGGACGTGGCCGCCATCGCTCGTCTCGGCGTCCTCTGCCGCGGCGTCCTCGTCGACCTCTGCCGGGGGAACGGAGGCGCGCCGTTGCCGCGCGACCATCAGGTCAGCCTCGAAGAGATCGAGTCGTGCTTACGCGACGAGAAGGTCGAGATCGCGTCCCGCGACATGCTGCTCCTACGCACGGGAAGCCTCGAACGCTACCGGGAGGAGGGCGCCGCCGCCTTCTTCGCCGATTACTCCGAGCCGGGCCTCAGCTACGACGAGGAGCTCTTCAAGTGGGTCGATACCCATGAGTTGCTGGGAGTCGGCTCGGACACGCTCGCCCACGAGCTGCCGAGGGATCCCGCGACGCAGGAGGAATTCTGTCTCCACCACCATCTCCTCTGTGATCGGGGCCTCCAGTTCCACGAGGTGCTCTGGCTGGCGGAACTGGCGGCGGACTGCGCCGCGGACGGCCGGTATGCCGGCCTCTACATGGCGTCTCCACTGAAGCTGGTGGGAGCGTCGGGTTGCCCCGTGAACCCGCTGTTCGTCAAGTGAGCTGGGGCACGAACCCTCTCGGTCCTGATGAGGCGCCCTTCCTGACGTGTCTTGCAGGAAAACGTCAGCCTGTGACATAGTGCCGTACGGAAATCGGATCGAGAGGCGCTCTACTGGAAGGGAGCGTCACTCCTTGAGTCCGAGTCCGTCGGAACGAGTCTCTCAGCGGCCCGATGTCGACTCCCTGCGGTTGGGGCCCGCGAGGAACTGTTTCAGAGGGAGGCGACGGCAGATGAAGGGACAGGCCTCGCG
>JBOGGB010000383.1:0-5327 GCA_050743605.1 Acidimicrobiales bacterium | reverse complement strand
GATGGTCGCTCCGGACGACACCACCTTCGCCTACCTCGAGGGGCGACCGCACGCCCCACAGGGCCGCGCGTGGGAGCAGGCACTCGACTCGTGGCGAACCCTGCCGAGCGACGTGGGGGTGAGCTTCGCCAAGGAGGTCCATCTCGACGCGGCGGGGCTGGTCCCCCACATCACCTGGGGCACCAATCCGGCTCAGGTCGCGCCCATCGACGGCAGCGTGCCGGACCCGGGAGAGCTCGCGGACGCGGGCGCCCGGGACGCGGCTGCCCGAGCGCTCGCGTACATGGCCCTGGCCCCCGGAACGCCGCTGCGGGATATCCGAGTCGACACGGTCTTTCTCGGCTCGTGCACGAATTCGCGCATCGAGGACCTCCGCGCCGCGGCGTCGGTGCTCGAGGGGCGACGTGTGCACGACGGCGTGCGCGCGCTCGTGGTCCCCGGCTCGCACCGGGTGAAGGCGGAGGCCGAAGCCGAGGGCCTCGACCGGATCTTCCGCGCGGCGGGGTTCGACTGGCGCGAACCCGGCTGCTCGATGTGCCTTGCGATGAACCCCGACAAGCTCGCGCCCGGCGAGCGCTGTGCGTCCACGTCCAACCGGAACTTCGAGGGCCGGCAGGGACGCGGGGGGCGCACGCATCTGGTCTCCCCCGCGGTCGCGGCGGCCCCCGCGGTGGCGGGGCACTTCGCGGCACCGTCCGATCTCCCCGCGCCGGCAGCCCGATGAAGCCCGTCGCAGTGGTGAGCGGGAGGGCGGTCCCCCTCGACCGCTCCGACGTCGACACCGACCAGATCATCCCCTCGGACTGGTTGAAGAGGGTGGAGCGGACCGGGTTCGGCAAGGGCCTGTTCGCCGAATGGCGCGACGACCGCAGCTTCGTGCTGAACGACCCGTCCCACGCCGGCGCCACGGTGCTGATCGCCGCCTCCAACTTCGGCACCGGCTCGTCGCGTGAGCACGCGGTGTGGGCGCTCATGGACTACGGCTTCGAGGCGGTCGTGGCGTCGAGCTTCGGCGACATCTTCCGGAACAACTGCACGAAGCAGGGCCTCGTCCCGGTCGAGGTGACCCCGGAGATCGACCGCGCGATCCTCGACGCCGTCCGCACGGATCCCTCGCTGCTCGTGACCATCGACGTCGAGCGGGGCACGGTCGAGTGCGGCGACGTTCTCGCGCCGTTCGTGCTCGACGAGTTCACCCGCCAGCGCCTGCTCCACGGCTGGGACGACATCGGCCTCACGCTCCGCCACGAGGGGGGGATCGCCGAGTTCGAGGCGGGTCGGCCGTCGTGGCTGCCCACCGCGGCGTCGTAGCGCCTGTCCCGTCCTGTCCCGTCCTGTCCTGCGCGACGTGCGGCGCCGACCGAGGACCGCGCCGTCGAGGCCACGGATTGTCATTTCGAGGCAACGGTCTGTGGCAAAGTAGGCGCCGGGAGAGATCGACCTCTTCCCTCGAGAGATTGGGCTTCGGGGATGGACGAAGTCGGGACGAGAGCCCTGGGTCGGCGTGTGCGCGACCTCCGTGTGCAGCGCGGTACCCGCCAGGACAGCCTGGCCCGGGAAGTCGGCATATCGGCCAGCTACCTGTCCCGGATCGAGGCGGGTCAACGCGAGCCGAGCCCGCCCCTGCTGGCGGTGCTGGCGCGTGCGGTGGGGACCAGCGTCGGCTTCCTGCAGACCGGGGCGGACGAGCAGCGGGCCGCACGCGTCAGGTTGGCGCTGCGGCAGGCCGAGTACCAGCTCGGCGCCGGCGAGCCCGAGCAGGCTGAGACCGAATTCGCCGGCTTGGTCGTGGCCGCCGAGGAGGCCGGCGACCCCGAGCTGGTGGCGCAGGCGCGATCCGGCTACGCGGCCGCATTGGAGGCGCAGGGCCGCCTCCAGCATGCCATCGGCATCCTCGAGCCGCTGCGGGAGCAGGCCGAGCCGGGCGGCCCGCGCTGGATGCAGGCGGTGATCGCGCTGGTCCGCTGCTATCGGAACGTCGGCGACCTGGACCGGGCGGTGGACCTCGGCGAGGCGGCGCTCACCGCGCTGGCCGACTTGGGGTTGCGCGACAGCGTCGACGGGATCCGGGTGGCGGTGACCCTGCTCTCCGCCTGCTACGAGCGGGGCGACGTGGCCAGGGCGGTATACCTGGCGGAGGACTCGGTGGCCCGGGCGGAGCGGGCCGGTGATCCCCGGTCGCGGGCCGCGGCGTACTGGAACGCGAGCCAGCTCGTCGCGATCCGGGGAGACGTCGCCGGCGCGCTCGGCTACGCGGAGCGGGCGGTGGCGCTCCAGGCCGAGGGGGACGACGAGGGGCTCCTCGCCCGGGCCCGCCTCGCCTACGCGAACGTCCTGCTCCGCCAAGAGGTCCCGGAGGTGCCGTCCGCGCTGGCGCTCATCGACCGGGCCGAGCGGGCGCTGGTCGCCGGGGCTGGCGGCCGGATCGACCTTGCGTGCGCCGCTACCGAGCGCGCCCAGGCGCACCTGCTCGGCGGCCAGTTCGACGAGGCCACCCGCGCTGCGGACCACGCGTTGGAGCTCTTGGGCGGGGAGCCGAGCCACTACGCGGCCTTCGCCTACCTGGTCCATGGCCGCGTCGCGGCACTGACCGGGGATCCGCGCAGCGCCGTCGGCCGCTACCGGCAAGCGGTCGCCGTCCTCACCGGCGCCGGTGCGGGCAGGCAAGCCGCCCAGCTGTGGACGGAGCTCGCGAGCCTGTTCGACGAGGCCGGGGACGCCTCGGGAGCCCGAGACGCGTACCGGGCCGCCGTCGCCTGCCTCGGTATGTCCCCCGTCCAGGTCCGCGCACCGGTCGCCAGCGGCGGCTGAATCCTCCCCCTCGCGGGCGGAGCGGGGGCACGCACGAGCAGTCTGCCGTGGGACCGACCTGTGCGCGCGGGGACGGTCGAGCGCTCTCGGTTCCTTGACCGGCTGAATTTGACAAGCTATGTTGACTCTGGTTGTCCAGATTCGTCAAGTGACCTGCGTCACGTGACCTCGTTGGGAGTTGCCATGCGGAGGATCCTCGTTCGCTTCGTTCCCATGCTGGCCCTGGTCGCCGGGCTGATGCTGGCTGTCGGCCCGCACGCGACAGTCGCCAACGCCTCCAGCGTGCACGGAGGGATGCAACCGGCGTTCAACATCTGGTGCTGCTGACGGCAGAAGGGGTCCGGGCGAGATGCCGCAGGGGCCGGGCGCGGGTGGTCTGGCACCGCGACTTCGTTCTCGGTCGCCATGGGAGGAGTGGGGTTGCTCTCGATAGATAGCCGGTCGGCGTCGTTCTGGGCTCATCCCTCCACTAAGTCGACTCCCATCGTTCGGGGAGCACGCACGCGACGCCGTATCGTCGAGGCGACGCTTTCCCTCCTCGAAGAGGGCGACTCCCCTCCGACCTCCCGGGACATCGCCGAGCGCGCCGGGGTGTCGCTTCGGCTGATCTTCCACCACTTCGAGGACCTCGACGCCCTCCACGACGCCGTGGGTGCGCTGCTCACCGATCGCTTAGCGGAGCTGGCGCCGCAGATAGCCTGTGAGTTGCCCCTCGGCACGCGGATCGAGTTCACGGTGCGGATGCGCGCCAAGCTGTTCGAGCCGTTCGGAAACCTCTTGCGCAACGCGACCGCGCTCGCTTCCAACAGCCCCGGGATGGCGGCAAGGCTCGCCGAGACCCAGGAGATGATGCTCGGCTTCCTCGAGACGACGTTCGACCCCGAGCTTCGGCTCGCCGGCCTCGGACGAAAGAACCTTCTTGCCGCGCTCGACGTCGCGACGTGCTGGACAACCTGGGATCGGATGCGCACGCTGAACCGCCTCTCCGTGCCTGCCTCCCGCCGTGTCATGTCCCAGATGCTGAGTGCGTCACTCGGCCTGGATCCACCGAGTTGCCGCTCCGAGGATCCGCACGAGCGCCCGCGCGCCACACCGTCACGCTGACGCGGGCTGCTTGGACGGCCGACGGCCCCGACGACTGCTCGCGCGTCGCCCAACTTCCGGAACCGCGCCGCGCGCTCGTCTGAGCGCACCGCTGCGCTCGGCTCAAAGGCGAGGTTCTGCGCCGAGTGACGGCGCCCTGCTCGCAGCGCTGACCACGGCCGCCAGAGACGCGTCGAGGATCGAGGAGTCCATCCCCACCCCCCACCAGGTCGCGCCATCGGGCCCTTCCGCCTCGACGTAGGCCACCGCAGAGGCGCCGCTCCCTGCCGTCAGCGCGTGCTCGGTGTAGTCCCGTACCCCGAAGTCGATGCCGAGCTCCTCGCGGAGACCCGCGACGAGCGCGTCGATGGGGCCGTTCCCCTCGCATCGGACCGTGCGGTGGACGCCGTCGACGAGCAGCTGCGCGATCACGGTCGTGCGGCCCGCGCCCGTGGTCACCTCGTTGGCGATCAACCGGATGCCCGCGTCGTCGGCCAAGTACGTGCCGGTGAAGACCTCCCAGAGCTCGGCGGGGCGGATCTCGGTGCCGCTGGCCTCGGTGACGGCCTGCACCTGGCGGGAGAACTCCACCTGTAGGCGCCGCGGCAGGTCGAGACCGTGCTCGGTGTCCATGAGGTACGCGACCCCGCCCTTACCCGACTGGCTGTTCACCCGGATGATCGCCTCGTACGTGCGACCCGTGTGCTTCGGGTCGATCGGCAGGTACGGCACCTCCCACACGCCGTAGTCGTCGCCGATCGCCGCCATGCCCTTCTTGATGGCGTCCTGGTGCGAGCCGGAGAAGGCGGTGTACACGAGGTCTCCGGAGTAGGGGTGGCGCGGGTGCACGGGCATGCGGGTCGCATGCTCGGCCGCCCGGCGCACCTTCTCGATGTCGGAGAAGTCGAGCCCGGGGTCGACGCCCTCCGAGAAGAGGTTCATCGCCAAGGTGACGATGTCGACGTTGCCGGTCCGCTCGCCGTTGCCGAAGAGCGTGCCCTCCACCCGCTGTGCTCCTGCCAGCACCGCGAGCTCGGCGGCCGCGACTGCGGTGCCCCTGTCGTTGTGGGGGTGGACGCTGAGGGTGAGGCTGTCGCGATCTCGGACCGTGCGGCCGAACCACTCCACGACGTCCGCATAGACGTGGGGGCCGTACATCTCGACGGTGGCCGGGAGGTTCACGATCATGGGTCGCTCGGGGTGGGGTTCGATCACCTCCATCACGCGCTCGACGATCTCGACGGCGAAGTCGGGCTCGGTGCCGGTGAAGCTTTCTGGCGAGTACTCGTAGCGCACCTGGGTGTCAGGGATGGTCGGCTCGAGCTTCCGGCACAGACGTGCGGCGTGGAGCGCGATGTCCACGATCCCCGCACGGTCCTGGCCGAAGACGACGCGGCGCTGCAGCTCGGAGGTCGAGTTGTAGAAGTGCACGA
>JBOGGB010000382.1:0-6845 GCA_050743605.1 Acidimicrobiales bacterium | reverse complement strand
GCTCATGAGTGAGGAGCGAAAGAGGCGTCTCGCTCCCGCGCACCTGGGAAAGTCGAAGCTCGATCGCCCCTTTGGCACTGCGCAGGTGTGCGGGCTCATACTGCTGCACGATCCCCGCTTCCTCGCGACTCTCGTAGCGACCTCTCCCGTCCAGGTCCGCCTGCTCGGCCTCGAGCAGCTCTTGGACGACGAGGCGGGAGACGGTCGTAGCGGGAAGTCGAGTTCCACAGGCGTTGCAGAGGCGGAGGCGGGCGGTTAGGGTCCTCGGGGCGCGGTTGCGAGGCACAGCGGCCCGCGTGGAACCGAAGAGCGTGGTCCGAGCCGCGCGAGATGGAAGGAGGGCCGTCATGCGTGCACATGCGCGTTGGCTTCGCCGTCATTGGGGTCGAGTGGTCGCCGGCATCGGGATCGGGACTGCCGCGGTCCTGAGCGCGCCGATCGTCGGTGCAACCACGCTTGCCGCCCCGGCTGCCGCGGCGACCACGTGCGAGGCGGCCGGCTCGACGGGGCTCACCGCAGCGATCGTCGCCACGTCCGGCGACGTCATCAGCACAACCACCGTAACAGCGTCGGCGTGCGACGTCGGCATCTACGTCGGCTCGACAGTTACCGGCGTCAGCATCGTCCACACGACGGTCACGAAGGCGAAGTTCCAGGGGATCTTCGCCGAGGATTCGTCGCACCTCGTGATCAGGACATCGACGGTGGAGGACAACGGGTTCACAACGCTCACGACCACACCGAAAGCGCCCACGCTCGGCACAGGCAAGCTCCACTCAGACGTCAGCGACTCGTTCGGCATCAGCTTGTTCGGAGTGTCCGACTCGTCGGTCGTGAACAATACGATCCACGACAACGGCCGGGGGGGCATCGGGATCATGGACAACGGCCCGAACGACCCCGGGGCGATGACCGCGAACCAAGACAAGTCCGCTCCGTTGGTGGCCTCCTCTCACGACTCGGTCGTCGGCAACACGATCTCTACAAACTTTGCAGGCTGCGGTCTCGTCGTCGCTACCCAGAACTTCGGAGGGGCGCTCTCGGACCTGCTCCTCGCAAGCAACAAGATCACCGGCGCGCTCCCGCCTCCCGGTGAGAACGGGCCGGTCGTCGGGGGGCTCGTCGTTGCGGCCGACACGCCTCACTCGTCGGTGACCGACGTGATCGTCGCCGGGAACACGGTTAGCGACTCCTTCGAGGGTGGGATCGTCGTGAACGCAGAGTCGTTCGACTCCTCCACGAGCCAGATCACGATCTTCCACAACACGCTGTCAGGCAACAACTGGGGCAGCCAGGAGGCACCTCACACGGCTGGGATCATCGTGTACGCCAACCCTGCGACGACTCCGCCGAACACTTCCGCGCCGATAAACCTGGGAACGGTCATATTCAGCAACGGGATCACCGGGCAGTACAACGGGATCTGGTCCCAGGGCCACAACTCCCCGTTCGCGTTTGCAAACCACATCACCGTGACATCCGGTGGTGCCCCGGTGACGCACGTCACCACAGCGACCGCTGGCGCGTAGCCACGACGAGAGCTGCTCCGGTCGTCACGATTCGTCGCCAAACACCGGCCGGAGCAGCCGACGCGAAGAATGCCTGCGCCACCGGGAGGGCTCGACGGGTCTCGCGGCCACCGCCCGCGCCGGCCGGAGGGATGTCGAGGGGCGGCGACGTCATCAAGGCCATCGCGTGCGGCGCGGACGCCTCAGCCGTGCCGGCTCATAGTTGACAAGGTCACGACCGTCCGCCGTTCACGACGTGGTGGCCACGTCAGCGAGCTGTCCGACGCCGACATCGTCCGACTGACGATGCCCGTGATCGCTGGCCCAGGGGGCGGAGCGCCTGACGCCGATTGAGGCCTCAAGTTTGCGCCCAGAATGCTGGCATACCGTGAAGAGGACGACGGTCAAGCTCCCTGATGAATTGGACGCCCGCCTCCGGCATGAAGCGGAGCGGCGGGCGACGACGGTCTCCGAGGTCACGAGGGGGGCCATTGAGGAGTACTTGGGTTCCCACAGGGGCCGCCGCCGGCTGATGGCAGCAGGGGCGGGAACCAGCGGACGTTCGGACTTCTCAGAGCGGATCGAGGAGATCCTGCGAGCCGAGGTCGGGCCATAGCGCTCTTGGTCGACGCCGGGCTGCTGTACGCCTATGTCGACGCAGACGATCGCCATCATGAGCATCCCGGTCCACTCCTCGTTCCCGTTCTCGTCGTCATCGAGGTGGCGTACCGCGTCGAATCCCGGCTCGGATCGGATGCCGAAGTCCGCTTCCTCGGTGACCTCGCTGCGGGGAACCTCCTCGCTGAGCCGGTCTCCGCGGCGATTGGCTACGGATCGCCGAGCTCGTCGCCCTCTACAGAGATCTACCGCTCGGAACCGTTGACGCATCCGTCGTCGCCGCAGCAGAGCGCCTCGGTCTCATCCAGGTGGCGACGCTCGATCGCCGCCGCCTCGTGAGACCTGCCCCCGCTCCGGCCTTTGAACTTCTGCTGGCGTGAGTGGCGCGATCACAATACGGCCATCCCACTTCTCGGGATCGCGTCCCATGCCGCCGGGGCCTGGCCGGCTGGCGCAGCCAATGGCATTCCTGGCGCAGGTTGGCCGGTACCAGTCGAGGCAGAGAGCGGCCCCGTCGTCGGTGCTCGGTTGCTCTGTGGGACTCCGAGCTCTCGGCTGCTCGGACGCGTCGGCAATGCCAAGCTAGAGTGCCCACGAAGCATGCCCTGCCCATGGCCGGGCTCGGAGGGCAGGCGGATGTCCGACGACACGACGGCAGGCAAAGCCGAGGTCGCAGGGTTGGCGCGATCTGGTCGGCCGAGCTGGACCGGCGGCGGCGCGCAGCCCGCTTCCACCTAGGGCATGACCCGCCAGGAGCCGGGGGAGCCAGCAGGCGGCCGCGTAGAGCGCCTGATGGACTCAACCGCGGACGGGTTCGTGGGGATGGACACCAACGGCATCGTGACCGACTGGAACCGGGCGGCGGAGCAGATGTTCGGGTACGCCAAGCAAGAGGCGGTCGGCCGCACGGTCAGCTCGCTCATCATCCGCGAGCAGGACCAGGCCGCCCACGAGGCGGGCATCCGCCGGTTCCTGCACACAGGCAGCGCGCGGATCATCGGCCGCCCGGTGCAGGTCACCGCTCGGCATCGCGACGGCCACGAGTTCCAGATCGACCTGACGATCTGGGTCCAGCACGAGCAGGACGGCGTGGCTTTCTACGCGTTCCTGCGCGACGTCACCGATCGCGTCAGGGCGTGGCGGACCGCCGGCCAGCTGGCAGCCATCGTCATGGCATCTCGGGACGCGATGATCAGCACCGAGCTGGACGGCACCATTCTGACCTGGAACCCCGGAGCCGAGCGTGTCTACGGCTACCGAGCCGCGGAAATGATCGGCCAGAAGTTCGCGCGGTTGGCACCACTCGAGCGCTCGGGAGAGGTGGACCACATCATCGAAGAGGTGCGCGCGGGGCGCAGCGTCGAGCAGCTGGAGACGGTCCGGTTGCGAGCGGACGGCTCGACCGTAGAGGTGTCGCTCACGATCTCGCCGGTCCGCGACCAGTCTGGCCAGGTCGTGCAGATCGCGTACGTCGGGCGTGACATCACTGCCGTCAAGGCCACCGAGCGAGGGTTGCGCGAGACCAGCGCCGCGCTGGCGCGCCAGAGCGCCGAGATGGAGCACCGCGCGTTCCACGACCCGCTGACGGGTCTGGCCAACCGAGCCTTGCTCCACGACCGGATCGAGCTCGCCCTGGCGCGGGCGGTCCGCACGACCGCACCCACCGCGCTGCTGGTGATCGACGTCGACGACTTCAAGTATGTGAACGACACCTTCGGGAACCACGCCGGGGACGACGTCCTGCGCGAGATCGCCTCACGGTTGCGCTCCATCGTGCGTGGCGGTGACACCGTGGCCAGGCTCGGAGGAGACGAGTTCGCGGTCCTGGCTGAGCAGACGCCGGACGAGGACGCCCGCGGTCTTGCCCAACGGATCGTCTCGGCCGTGGCCGGTCCTGCCGACATCGGCGGTCAGCGGATCGCGCTCCACGCGAGCGTCGGGCTGGCGATCAGCTCGGGGCCGCAGCTGGCGACCCCAGAGAAGATCCTGAGCGACGCGGATCTGGCCATGCGCTCGGCCAAGGCCGCCGGCAAGTCGTGCTGGCGGCCATACGAGCCCGGCATGCAGCACGCCTTCAGCGCCCGCTTCCGGCTGGAAGCCGCCCTGGCCACCGCCCTCAGAGACGCCCAGCTCGCCGTGCACTACCAGCCGATCTGCGACCTCCCCACCGGCAGCACCTCCTGCTTCGAAGCCCTGCTTCGTTGGAATCACCCCACGTTCGGCTCCGTTCCCCCGGCGGAGTTCATCCCGATGGCCGAGCAGACCGGTCTGATCGTCCCGATCGGCGCTTGGGTGCTGCGCCAGGCGTGCAACCAGTTCGCAGCATTGCCGGGGGGCGACGACATCGCCGTCTCGGTGAACCTGTCGGTCCGTCAGCTGGCCACAACTGGTTTCGTGGACCTCACGACCCAGGTGCTCGCGGAGACGGGGCTTCCCGCGCACCGTCTCACGCTCGAGATCACCGAGAGCTCCATCGCCGGACCGGACGCGGCGGTCACCATCCAGCTGCGCCAGCTCCGCGCCCTGGGGGTCGACATCGCCGTCGACGACTTCGGCACCGGGCATTCCTCGCTCGGGAGGCTGCGCGGCCTGCCTGTCACCACCCTCAAGATCGACAAGTCGTTCATCGACGAGATCACCGACTCGGCCTCTCCCGACGTCGTGGTCAGCGCGGTAGTCGCCATGGCGCATGGGCTCGGTCTGCGGGTCGTGGCCGAAGGGGTCGAGACTCCCGCCCAGCTCCGCCAACTGCGGGATCTGGGCTGCGACGCGGTGCAGGGCTTCCTGCTCGACAAGCCCATGGCCGCGACTGACCTCGAGCAGTACCTCGCTCGACAGTCTCTCGGCCACGGGATCGCCCACCTCCTGTGACCTCTCGTGGGCTCTCGGGGAGACGCGCCACTCGCGTCAGGCCGTCGGGCCCCCGAGCCAGCCGCGTCTCTTGAACACGACGAGCAGGAGCACCGCCGCGACCACCTCTAGGCCGATGCCGACTCCGAGGAAGGTGGGGAAACCCCCGATGTGGTCGACCAGCCAGGAGAAGTTCTGACCGAAGAAGCCCGTAAGGAAGCTGAGAGGCAAGAACACCGTCGCGATGATCGCCATCTGCTTCATCACGACGTTGAGCCGGTTCGAGACCGTCGAGAGATGAGTGTCCATTGCGCCGCTCACCAGGTCGCGGTACCCGTCGACCATGTCGCCGATCCGGATGAGGTGGTCGTAGAGGTCCCGGAAGTACCGCTCCCCTTCTTCGGTCATGCCCGGCAGGACCGCGACGCCCGAGGTGATCGCTGCGAACATGTCGCGCTGGGGACCGACCACCTTTCGGATGCCGAGGAGCTGGCGCTTCATGGCGAAGATCTCCCCGAGCTGCGCTTCGGTCGGATGCTCGAGGATCGACGTCTCCAAGTTGTCGATCTTGTCGTCGAAGGTGGACAGGACCGGGAAGAAGCTGTCAGTGAGCGCGTCCACCACGAGGTAGACGACGACCATCGAGGGGCGCCTGGCATCGGCACCTGCCGCGGGGCCGGCACCTTCCGCGGGGCCGGCACCTGCCGCATCGCTCGCGGCAGCGGAGGCACCGGGACTCCCCAGGTGATGGCGAGCGATACGCCGATGGACCGCATCCAGGCTCTGGCACGGGCCGCGATGCAGCGTGACGACGAAGTCGGAGGCGACGAACACGTGGACCTCCTGCGGAGTGCTCCCCTGGTCGCCGGCTCCGTACACCACCATGTGCCCGAAGTCGTCGTAGTCGTCGTACTTCGGGCGCTGGCCGAAATGCTCGGCGTCTTCCACCGCGAGCGGATGGAACTCGAACACGTCGCGCAGCAGGTGGGAGACCTGATCACCGCCCTCCGAATCGACGGTCAGATCGAGCCAGAAGAAATACCCCGCCTCCAGCGCATTCGCGACGTCGTCGGGGCCGGCCCGCCTCCGATCCCCCTCGGAGGTCGAGATGGTGGCGTCCACCGCACGGGATGCTAGGTCGACAGGTTCGCCTCCTCGTGGATGACCCGGAGCCGAACAAGACCGCGCCACGTCGAGCCAGGGCATCTGCACGCCCGGTGCTATGTTGCCCGCCAAGCTCGAGGCAGGTCCTCGAAGGGAGGTCGGCGGTCGTGGCCAGAGCGGCAGACGTCCTCTTCAAGGGAGCGGTCGCCGTGCTGACGGGGGGACTGCTCCTCGGGACCTCCGTCGGCCTCACGTGGGCCCCCGCCGGCGCCGATCCGGTCACGACACAGCCCCATCTCGCTCACGGGATCGCAGGCCGTCTGCAGTCTTCCTGGTCACACCTCCTCGAACGCTCGGAGGATCTGGGCCCGAGCAGGGCCACGGTCGTGCGTCTGCTCGCCCGGCTCGGCTCGCCTGCCGACACCGAGATCCTGGAGCGCTGGGCTCGCAGTGCGCACCTTCGCGTCGAGCGGTCCGCCGGCGAGCAGTGGGCCGTGGTCAGCGGTTCTCCGGATGACATCGACCACGCGCTCAGGGTCCGCGTCGACGAATACCGCGCTCCGGGGGGCCGACGCTTCTACGGCACGCTGGAGGTTCCGGCCGTCCCAGCGTACCTGCGCGGCGAGGTGCGCGCATTCGGACGGATCAGCTCGTACCTCGAACTGAAGTCCTTCGACGTGCCGGACGGCGGCCTCACCCCGAGCGACGTGGCGACCGCGTACGACGCCAAGCCTTTGCTCGGACAGGGCATGAGGGGACAGGGGC